>JAGWUY010000329.1 GCA_028868255.1 Alphaproteobacteria bacterium
CGCCATCCTTGGGGCGCGTGACACCGATCAAGTCGCAGAGGTCATTCAGAAATGATTGCGACTGCGCACGTTCGCCGCCTTTGGCATCTTTCCAATGATCAATGAAGTGTTCAACCGTCTGAGACATTTCCAAACCCTAAGCGATTCATCTCCGCAAAGCCAATCCATTCCCCAGCCCGCTCAACCGTTGCGATCGGTCGGCTTGCATCACTTGGTGTGAGAGGGGGGAAGTCTTGGCCCATTTCTGGAGACTACGCCTCTCTAGCCCATCCACCGCACGCTGTCAAGCATAAAATCCTAACTAGGCATAAAAGCCGTTAACCATCCTTAACGCTTTACTAATGCTCTGTATCATTCCAAGATTGCGCCCAGATGCGGCGTGTTGAGTTTGGGGAGTGATTCCGTCATGCGTAAAATCGTTTTGAGTTTTGTTTTTGCGGCTGGCTTTGCCTGCGCCGCCGTGGCGGAAACGCCAACGCCTTTGGAGCGCACCCCGCAGGTGAAAGCCTGCCGCGAAGATGCCAAAGCCAAGGCTGATGCCTATGTGCAGGATTATCTGGTGCCCGCTACGGCGGAAGATACAGCCCCGCCCGGCGCTTATGTGGCCATCGTCTATGGTCACAAGTTTCTGGCACCGCTGCGTCCGCCAGCCAATGGTGATATTGTGCAGCATGGCGTGGGCGAAGTGGTGGCCAAGCGCAATCAAGTTTACCATGAAGAGCTAAACCGCTGTTTGGGTTTTGTGCGCGTCAACCTGAAGCTCAATCAGGCCTTCCTGTTCGGCTTTGGGGAATAAGGGGTAGGGGCCAATCTGGCCCCGCCCACACCGGCACACTGGCGGGTTTCGCCACATGGCCAATCTCTGCTATAGTTAAGCTTCGACCGTTTTCAGCCAGAGGTGCAGCCCATGAATGTTCATGCCAAGAATGATTATACCCACATCGTGGAAGCCGATAAGGCCCATGTGTGGCACCACCTTCAACAGCATAAAAAATTCGAAACCATTGATCCTTTGATCGTGATCGAAGGCAAGGGCCTGCGCGTGTGGAACCAGGCGGGCCGCGAGCATCTCGATGCCACCTCCGGCGGCGTATGGACAGTCAACGTCGGCTATGGCCGTGTGAAGATTGCCGATGCGGTGCGCGATCAATTGGTGAAGCTGAATTATTTTGCCGGCGCCATGGGCACCATACCCGGCGCCACCTTCGCCAAGCAACTGATTGAGAAGATGCCGGGCATGAGCCGCGTCTATTATTCCAACTCCGGCTCCGAAGCCAATGAGAAGGCCTATAAGATTGTGCGCCAGATTGCGCATAACAAATATGGCGGCAAGAAATTCAAGATCCTGTACCGCGACCGCGATTACCACGGCACCACCATTTCGGCGCTCTCATCCGGCGGCCAGGAAGAACGCCGCGCCAATTATGGCCCTTACACTCCGGGCTTCATCGCCGTGCCACACAATCTCGAATATCGCTCGCAATGGGGCGATGTGGAAGATTATGGCGTGCGCGCTGCCAATGCCATTGAAGAGGTGATCTTGCGCGAAGGCGCAGACACCGTGGGCGGCATTATTCTGGAACCCGTGGTTGCGGGCGGCGGTGTGATCGTTCCACCCAAAGGCTATTGGGAACGTGTTCAAGAAATCTGCAAGAAGCACAATGTGCTGTTGATCATCGACGAAGTGGTTTGTGGGTTGGGCCGCACCGGCACCTGGTTTGGCTATCAGCAATTTGGCGTGAAGCCAGATATTGTCACCATGGCCAAAGGCGTGGCTTCAGGCTATGCCGCCATCTCCTGCACCGTCACCACCGAAGCCGTGTTCAACGAGTTCAAGGCAGACCCAACTGATCCTATGAGCTATTTCCGTGACATTTCCACCTTCGGCGGTTGCACGGGCGGCCCGGCGGCAGCCATAGCCAATATGGAAATTATTGAAGAAGAAAAGCTGTTGGATAACGTCAAGGCCATGGGCGATTATCTGATGGGCAAACTGGAAGGCCTGCAAGCCAAGCACAAGGTGATAGGCCAAGTCCGCGGCATGGGTCTGTTCCAAGGTCTGGAGCTGGTAGCCGATCGTGAGACCAAGGCTCCATTGCCAGAAGCCATGGTGCAGGCGATTGTGGGGGATTGCATGGCCAATTCTGCCGTGATCATCGGGGCCACCAACCGTTCGCTGCCCGGTTTGAATAACACGCTGTGCCTAA
>JAGWUY010000330.1 GCA_028868255.1 Alphaproteobacteria bacterium
TTTTGTATTGATCAAATGACGCGCAAGCAGGCGACAGTAAAACCACGGCATTGCCGCGCCCATCCGCAGCTGCATCTTTCGCTGCGGCGGCCACAGCTTTCTCCAGCGTCCCACTTTGCACCGCGTTCACCCGCCCACGCAAAGTCTTGCCAAAGTCTTCTGCCGCCACACCAATTAAATAAGCTTTGCTGATTTTCGAAAAATAAGGCGCAAGCGCTTCAATGCCACCTGATTTTGCAATGCCACCTGCGATCCAATAGATATTATCAAATGAGGCCAAGGCTTTTTCAGCAGCATCGGCATTGGTGGCTTTTGAATCATTGATGAAAGGCACACCTGAAACTTTGCCGATCTGCTGCATGCGGTGTGCAAGGCCGGGAAAGCTTTTCATGGCAGCTTCAATCTGGTCACGCGTAGCACCCATGGCCACACCTGCCCCATATGCCATGCATGCGTTTTGCCAATTGTGTTTGCCTTTTAGGGCTGGCATCGTGTTGAGATCTATTTCAGCATAGAGTTTGCCATTCGAACGGTGCCGCATAATGCCATCTGGAGCAGAAATGCCGTGTTGCAAGTTTTTGAGAACCGACACCGGCAAAACCACAACATGTCTGGCAACAGCTTGTGCAATCGCGGCAGAATAGACATCATCAACGCCAATCAGCGGCAGCGCATTGCCACTCATCTGCGCAAACATGCGCGCCTTCACTTCGGCGTAATGTTGCATGTCACCATGCCGATCCAGATGATCCGGCGTAAGGTTGGTTAATATACCAACATCAGGCTTTAGACTGGGCATCAAATCAATCTGGAACGATGAAAGCTCCAACACATAAATGATGTTTTTTGCTGGCTGGCGCAGATTGAAAACAGCGAGACCAATATTGCCACCCACATCAACGTCAAGGCCAGCTGATTTAAGCACATGGCCAATCAGCGCCGTTGTCGTTGATTTGCCATTGGTGCCTGTAATCGCCACAATACGCGAGCCTGCTGCTTTAGCTTCGCGGGCGAACACCTCTGTATCGCCGATAATTTCAATGCCGGCAGCGCGCGCCTTCACCACTGTCCAATGCGGTTCAGGGTGTGTGAGCGGCACGCCGGGGCTCAGCACCAATGCATCTAATGATTTGAAATCAACATTATGAAGATTGGTGATCAACAATCCTTCAGCCAGCGCCTTTTCCATTGCAGGCTCGCTGTCGTCCCACGCAAAAACATCGGCCCCGCCAGCTATCAAACCTTTGGCACAGGAAATACCAGAACGCGCCAAGCCAAATACAGCTAGCTTCTTTCCTTTGAATGTGACGGCAGGAAACATGGCTGACTTACCGCAGCTTCAAAGTGGCCAAGCCAATCAAGGCTAGCACGAATGATATGATCCAGAAGCGTATCACGATGGTGGGTTCTTTCCATCCCTTTTGCTCATAATGGTGATGCAACGGTGCCATGGCGAAAACGCGCTTACCTGTCATTTTGAAAGATGCCACCTGCACAATTACTGACACTGTTTCGAGAACAAACAACCCGCCGATAATGATGAGAACAATCTCATGCTTTGTGGCAACAGCAATTGCGCCCAAGCAACCCCCCAAAGAAAGTGAGCCAGTATCGCCCATAAATATCATGGCGGGTGGCGCATTAAACCACAGGAAGCCAAGCCCAGCCCCCACCAGCGACCCGCAGATCACAGCAAGCTCGCCAGTGCCCTTTACAAAATGCAACTGCAAATATTCAGCAAACACGAAGTTGCCTACAAGATAAGAAATCAGCCCATAGCTGCCAGCAGCAATCATCACTGGCACAATGGCCAAGCCATCCAGCCCATCGGTGATGTTCACGGCATTGCCTGCACCCACAATTACCAGTGCCCCAACGGCAATGAAGACAGGCCCGAAGTAAATTAAGAAATCTTTGGCAAAGGGAATGGCCAAGGCAGACGACAACGGCTTTTGCCCCAACCACATGAAGCAGAACACAGCACCACCTGCGATCAGAAATTCGGTTAGCAAGCGCGCTTTGCCTGAAAAGCCGCGCACTGACGCGCGCGTGACTTTCAAATAGTCGTCATAAAATCCAATGGCCCCAAAGCCAAGCGTCACAAACAGCACCGACCAGACATAAATATTGCTGAGGTCAGCCCAAAGCAATGTGGACACAAACACGCCCGACAAAATCATCAGACCGCCCATGG
>JAGWUY010000331.1 GCA_028868255.1 Alphaproteobacteria bacterium
TGATACCATCCACGCCGCCTTCACTTGAGGCCACGATCATTGCGCCCACCTTCTGATGCTTGGGGTGAGGCAAATAGATATCACGTGCTGCCGCATCAACAAAATCCACGGTGAAGCCATGGCTGTTACCACGTTGCAGGCCTTCGGGGCTTACGTCCGCGCCGGTGCTGATGGCGATGATGCCGGGAATTTGCGATTGGAGCGCTTTGAGGGCTGTGAAGATGTTGTCCGCTGTTTCCGGCGGCAGGCCGGAGCGGAGTTTAAAAAGAACGACGTGGCGGATCATTTGCATTGACCTTCCTTTTCTATGCGTCATCCCGTCGAAAGACGGGACCGAGCTTGACTTTGTTTTTGTGAATTAAGCCCAACCCCGTCCTTCGACGCTATCGGATTCACACATCTTTTGCGATCTTGGTTCCGAGTTTGATGGCGCGGTATCTTTCGAGACCGTATCGGATTGTTACAGGGCCGGGTTTTCCATAGTAGCAGTTCCATCCTCCGAGCCTAGCCATGACCCACGCTGCGAAGGCAAGGTCGTCTGGCGGATGTGGGTTTTTCTTTTTTCGGTTTTACCTTCGAGCTTGTGTGAGAGTACCATAAGCACGGGCTTATCATCAGCTTCAAAGCTAAGTGAAAGATGTTGGCCACTGTTGCCATCGCGGGCTTTGACCAGTTGCAGAATGGTGGTCGAGGCCAGCAATGCTAAACCTGTAAAGGCTATAAAGGCTTGTGGGTCTGACAGTTCAAGAGCCTCAATGTTGAACTCTGCCGTTTTGAGAGTGCGGAACAACTGTTCAATCAAAAACCTACCGCGATAAAGGTCAATGGTTTCTGCGGCCTTCTGCAGGGTTTCGGTCTCATAGCTTGTCATGATCAACCAATGTACAGGCAATATGCCCTCAGGTGCATCAACTTCACGCACATCGACAGCGCTCACGGCGATTTCTGCTGCAGTATGAGCTCCGAGCTGGTCTGGACGCTTGATAACCACTTGGGCATAACGCAATTGCAATTGGGCGCGCCGTTCTTTGCGTCCAGGAGCTGCTGGAATGCTACGCTCAATCATACCGCAGCTGGGCATGTTGTTAAGCTTTTGTGACAGCATCTCGCCACCGACAAGCCGCCTCGGCTTTGAACTGCGCACCACGAGTTCCACACCTTCCGGTTTACCAGCAAACAGCTCGTAAATATCACTCTCAGCATCCGACACCATTGTAATCGAGCGGGCACAAGAAAGCCGTGTCTTGGCTGTTTCACAGGTGGCAAGCCAACGGTGGGACTCTTTCTCCGTAAAACTCCGGCCATGGCGGTTAGAGACACGTTTGCCTCCGGTTCTGGTCCACACCTTCGCATCCACAAGCCCCAAAACCGTGCCGCTTTTATCAACACATAGATCCACATGGGCCAGCACACCGCGGCTAGCACCTCCTCGGCCAATCGGCCCAAACCCCGCACGGCCAGCATCCGTTACATTGACACTGATTTCTGTGGTATCCTGAATCACAACAACATCAAGGCCCTGGGCTCGTTCACCCGTACGCCGTCCAGCTTGCTCAGTGAGTTTCGCAACCGTCACTTTCCGGTTCCGCAGCAAACGGTGGATCTGTATCTCACCAGCCCTATTGCCACCCAGCTTACGAATACTATCACCAGGATTTTCCACAAGAGAACCCAGAAACCGCGCCCCCCTTTTTCCAGTCGCAAGTCACCAAACCCGCAAACCAAACCATCCATCATCTTTGCATCCTCCAAAACATGGAAAGCACAGAGATTCAGACTCGCAATAATCAGTCAAGAAAGATGTGTGAATATGATAGCGGCGCAGGCCGGGGTGACGGAGTGGAGGTGCCAGTGCGTGTAAATTTGAGTGGACTGTCACCGTAATTCCCATAATTCATCAAATCTTAGGAAACCTTCCAGCCCCTTGGATCACGTAATTTTTCGGGCGACAAATCCAAGATATCCCATCTGTTTCTGAACTTCAGAATGTGATCTCTAATAAACTTATGATGCCCCGCATGGGCTTTGGGTGATGAGGAAAACGAAAGAAATATCGGAAACGCGTCGTGTTTTCCGCCATCTTTCTTTTTAATACTCTTCCAGTATTGGATGTGCTTGGCACAGAGGTTTTCCGCCATTCCAACAGGTAATATTACGAACTCTGATTCGGGTTTTTTATAACTCACCGCTAT
>JAGWUY010000332.1 GCA_028868255.1 Alphaproteobacteria bacterium
CATATGCACCGCCAGCCGTGATGTAAAACAGCGTGTCATCCATGGCATAGCCTAATCGACCGCGGATCGTCGCGATGCTATCGAGTTTGAATCGGAAATCGGCTGTCGGATCGATGTTATGAACAATATCGTTGCTCATGCCCCAATCACCTTCAACGCCGAATACGATGTTATCGATCTGATGATTGTAACCTGCCATGATGCCGCCCTTATAGCCGCAACCGGCGTTCAGATAGGTTTTGGCATTGGTCACGTCAGTCAACGTGCCGTCTATGCAAGCTGTTCCAACCCAACCGCCTGCATAAAAGCCTGTCCAGTCATAAGTGGCTGGGCGCAATTGCTCCACCGGAGGAGGTGGCGGTGGCAAATCCAGATCTGCCGCAATAGCAGCAGCTGTCGGAATGATTGCCGACAGGGCGAGAGACGAGAGGAGGAGAAACTTTTTCATATTGTGTACCCACTAACTATTGACCTGCAATGGGTCAGAACATGAACTGTTAAGGTTAATGCTGGGTTATCGAAAAGTTACGCGAGTCTTAATGAATGGGCAGGGGGCTTGACCCTTCGGGGTGGACGCGGCATTTGGGCCGGGTTAAACCGTGATTTGACCTACCCGTGAATGGTTTGCGGGAGTGGGTTTGAGGAGAAAAATAGTGATTACTTTGACATTCCCTGACGGCGCGAAGCGCGAAATTTCCCGAGGGTCAACGGCAGCGCAAGTGGCTGCTTCCATTTCAAAATCGCTCGAGAAAAAGGCTGTGGCCGCCGTGGTCAATGGGGAGCTCGTGGATCTGGCAGACCCGATTCAGGGCGATGCGACTTTGCAAATTGTGACGCGCGAAGATGACCGCGCGCTAGAACTGATCCGCCATGATGCTGCGCATGTGTTGGCTGAGGCTGTGCAAGAATTATTTCCCGGCACGCAGGTGACCATTGGCCCTGTGATTGAAAACGGGTTCTATTATGATTTCTTCCGCAATGAGCCTTTCACGCCTGCGGATTTTCCCGCCATTGAAAAGAAGATGCGCGAAATCATTGCGAGCGACAAGCCTTTCACAAAAACGGTGAAGACTCGCGCGGAAGCCAAGGCTTTCTTTGAGAAAAAGGGCGAGGCCTTCAAGGTGGAACTGGTGGATTCCATCCCCGGCAATGAAAATATCAAGTTCTATGATCAGGGTGGCTGGGTGGATATGTGCCGTGGGCCGCACATGACATCGACGGGCAAGATTGGCAACGCCTTCAAGCTGATGAAGGTGGCCGGGGCCTATTGGCGTGGTGATAGCAAGAACCCGATGCTGACGCGGCTTTACGGCACGGCTTGGGCCAGTGAGAAGGATTTGCAAGCCTATGTAACTGCGCTGGAAGAAGCTGAAAAGCGCGACCACCGCAAACTGGGCCGCGAGATGGATTTGTTCCATTTTCAGGATGAAGGCCCGGGAACAGTGTTTTGGCATGCCAAGGGCTGGACGATGTTCCAGCAGCTCATTTCTTATATGCGCCGCCGCTTGAACAAGCTGGACTATCAAGAGGTGAATGCGCCACAGGTTTTGGACAAGAGCTTGTGGGAAACATCAGGCCATTGGGGCTGGTACCGCGAAGGCATGTTCCAGGTGACTTCGGCTGGTGAAAAAACCGATGACCCGCAGGTGTTTGCACTGAAGCCGATGAACTGCCCCGGCCATGTGCAGCTGTTCAAGCATGGCTTGCGCAGTTACCGTGAATTGCCGATGCGTTTGGCTGAGTTTGGCATGGTGCATCGCTATGAGCCATCGGGCGCATTGCATGGTTTGATGCGCGTGCGCGGCTTTACACAAGATGATGCGCATATTTTCTGCACGCCCGAGCAAATGGCCGATGAGTGCCTGAAGATCAATGATCTTATCCTTTCGACCTACCGCGACTTTGGCTTCGAGCAGATTGTGGTGAAGCTTTCCACACGCCCTGAAAAGCGCGTGGGCACAGATGCGGATTGGGACCGTGCCGAAGGCATTATGAGCAAGGTCTTGGAAAAGATCGCCGCCGACAGTGGCGGTGCGATCAAGACAGCCATCAACCCCGGCGAGGGTGCTTTTTATGGCCCCAAGTTTGAATATGTGCTGCGCGATGCGATTGGCCGTGACTGGCAATGCGGCACCACGCAGGTGGACTTTAACTTGCCGGAGCGCTTTGGCGCGTTTTACATTGGT
>JAGWUY010000333.1 GCA_028868255.1 Alphaproteobacteria bacterium
ACGGGCCAATATCCAGACTGGTGGGAAGGTTACCGCTTCACTAAACCAATCGTAATGCTAACAGGCTCGGAAAGCTATGAACTGACCCGCGATGGTGTTCAGAGGCTGCTTGTAGGTTCACCAGAGCAGGAGGAAATGTGGGGTACGGGTTTCATACCCCATGCCTCAATCATGGCCACAGATCGCCGCTCTGGCGTTCCTAATGCGCTTGAAAACATTTCCGTGGCTCATGTATCGGGTGGCAACAGCGTTTGTCAGTTCAAGGCTTACGAGCAAGGCAGGGGCAAATGGCAGGCCAGCACGGTAGATTATGTATGGCCGGACGAGGAACCACCAGAGGATGTTTATTTCGAGGCACTGACGCGCACCAATGCCACCCAAGGTCTGGTGGCTGTGACCTTCACGCCACTGAAAGGCATTTCTAATGTGGTTGGGCGTTATCTCATGGAAAAATCGCCGGATCGCCACGTCACGACCATGACGATTGATGATGCCGAGCATTACACGCCTGAACAACGCCAGAAGATTATCGACAGCTATCCGCCGCACGAACGCGAGGCCCGCACAAAGGGCATTCCAAGTCTTGGTAGCGGGCGCATTTTCCCCATTGAGGAAGATGCGATTATTTGTGAGCCGATTGAATTGCCAAAAGAATGGGCGGTTTTGGGCGCAATGGATTTCGGATGGGATCACCCATTTGCGGCGGTTAAACTATACCATGACCGCGAGGCGGATTGCATTTATGTCGCTTCTGAATACCGTCAACGTGAGGCTAGCCCAATTATCCATGCAGCCGCTTTGAGGCCATGGGGCGAGAAATTAGAATTTGCATGGCCGCATGACGGATTGCAGCACGACAAGGGTAGCGGCGACCAGCTTGCCGAGCTTTACAGAGGTCAGGGATTGGATTTGTTGCCAGAGAAGGCAACGTTTGAAGATGGCACAAACGGTGTTGAGGCTGGCCTCATGGACATGCTTGACCGCATGAAAACCAACCGTTGGAAGGTGTTTAGGACATGTGGCGGTTGGTTGGAAGAATTTAGGCTCTATCACCGCAAGGACGGAAAGATTGTCAAAGAACGTGATGATCTTATTTCCGCTTCACGATACGGCCTGATGATGCTACGTTTCGCACGTAATTCTATTGACCGCAAGAGCCGCAACGCTGGTTATCAGGGTGAAGGCTCATGGATGGGATGAAGATTTTCTTCTATCTGCGTGACGGCAGGGTTCATGCCGCATGGGCCAATCAATTTCCACATGACCGCAAGACGATTTTCACCGATAGGCATACAGCCAAGCGCTGCCTGACATGGATGCCTGAACACATGCATTAATCGCTGTGAAGCGATTGAGGAATACCAATTGGCCAAAGACGACGATATCCTCAAAGAGGAACTGGAAGCGTTTGACGACGCCGTAGAGGCTGAGGAGGAAAATCGCGCCCGCGCTCTGGATTCGCTGCGCTTCTCACGCCTTGGCGAGCAGTGGCCGGAAAAAGTCAAGCAGGATCGCCAGACTTCCAATCGTCCGATGTTGACAATCAATCACATGCCAGCTTTCATCCGGCAGGTGGTGAACGATGCCAGGCAGAACAAGCCCCAAATCACGGTGAAGCCCGTGGACGGCGGGGCTGATATTCATACCGCAACCATCCTTAAGGGCCTGATCAAGACGATTGAGACCCAATCCAAGGCCGATATTGCCTATGATACAGCGGTTGATTTTGCGGCAAGCTGCGGATTTGGCTTCATGCGCGTGGCGATTGAGCATGAGCATGATGACAGCTTTGATCTTGGCCTGCGGATCCAGCCGATTTACAACCCATTCAGCGTTTATGGCGATCCGAACAGCAAAAGCGCTGATGGCAGTGATTGGGAAAAGGCCTTTATCACTGACTTGATGACGAAATCGGCATTCAAGGCCAAGTACAAGGATGCCGAGGAAATTGACTGGACTGAATCGGGCTATGACGGCATGTCAGTGCCTTGGAAACAGGATGATAACATCCTTGTGGCCGAAAGCTGGACGCGCGAGGATGCCCAGCGCGAGATATTGCTGCTTTCTGATGGCTCTGTGGTGGGCGCTGATGCCTATAAGCAGGGCATTGATCTATTCCAGGCCATGGGCTTGACGGTCAAGCAAAGTCGCCAGACGCGCAGTTATAAAGTCATTCAGCGCATT
>JAGWUY010000060.1 GCA_028868255.1 Alphaproteobacteria bacterium
CTTATTGGCGGGTAAGGCCCTCATCCGTCGCTTCGCGCCACCTTCCCCCAACGGGGGAAGGGTGTTTAAACAAATGCAAGTCTGCTTTATTCAAAGGAGATCAGAGTCTAATATCCTCAGGCCGGGGCATTGAGATGATGTTGTAACCCGAATCCACATAATGGATTTCGCCGGTCACACCACTTGAGAGCGGTGAGAGCAGATAGAGGCCCGCACCCCCAACTTCCTCCAGCGTGATCGTGCGGCGTAAGGGCGCGTGGGCGGCTTGATAGTTGAACATGGCGCGGGCATCGCCAATGCCAGCCCCAGCCAGTGTGCGCATCGGGCCTGCGGAAATGGCATTCACGCGAATACCTTGTGGGCCATAATCGCCCGCCAGATAACGCACAGCAGATTCGAGTGCGGCTTTCGCTACACCCATCACGTTATAATTGGGCATTACGCGTGTGGAACCGCCATAGGTGAGTGTGATGATCGAACCGCCATCGGGCATCAAGGCCGCCGCACGCTTGGCGATTTCAACAAATGAGAAGCATGAAATCACCATGGTCTTGGTGAAGTTCTCTCGCGTGGTATCGGCAAATTTGCCTTTCAGTTCATTCTTGTCGGAAAACGCAATGGCATGAACCAGAAAATCAATCTTGCCCCATTTTTCTTTGAGTGCTGCAAACACCGCATCAACCGTGGAAATATCTTCCACATCGCAGGGCAGCAGAATGTTGGAACCAACGGAAGCCGCCAAAGGCTCAACACGCTTGCCAAAAGCCTCACCCTGATAGGTGAAGGCCAGTTCAGCGCCTTGTGCAGCCAAGGCTTGCGCAATGCCCCACGCAATCGAATGGTCATTGGCAACACCCATGATCAGGCCGCGTTTGCCGCTCATCAATCCAACAGTCATTTTTGATTATCCATTATAGCGTTGCATGACGAGCGTGGCGTTGGTGCCACCAAACCCAAAGCTGTTCGACATCACCGTATCGATTTTGGTATTGTCCACGCGCTTGCGCAAAATCGGCACATCGGCAAATTCAGGATCAAGCTCTTCAATGTTTGCACTTTCCGCCAAAAATCCATTCTTCATCATCAGCAAGCAGTAAATCGCTTCCTGCACGCCCGTGGCCCCTAGCGAGTGCCCGGTGAGCGACTTGGTCGATGAGATGGGCGGGATCTTGTCGCCAAACACTTTGCGAATGGCTTCGATTTCCTTGCTGTCACCAACGGGAGTCGACGTGCCATGGGGGTTGATGTAGTCGATGGGCGCAAAAACGCCCTTCATCGCATTCTGCATGCAGCGCACCGCACCTTCGCCCGAGGGCGCCACCATGTCATGGCCATCAGATGTGGCACCATAACCCACAACTTCGGCATAAATCTTGGCACCGCGTGCCTTGGCATGTTCCAGCTCTTCCAGCACCACAACACCTGCACCACCGGCAATCACAAAACCATCACGATTCTTGTCATAGGCGCGTGAGGCGGTTTGCGGCGTGTCGTTATATTTGGATGACATGGCCCCCATGGCATCAAACAGGCAAGACAGTGTCCAATCCAACTCTTCGCCACCGCCAGCAAACATCACATCCTGCTTGCCCCATTGAATCATTTCAGTGGCATTGCCAATGCAATGGGCCGATGTGGCGCAAGCCGAGGTGATCGAATAATTCACACCACGAATACCAAACGGCGTGGCCAGCATGGCCGAATGGCCGGACGACATGGAGGGCGGCACAGCAAAGGGGCCAATGCGCTTAGGGCCTTTTTCACGTGTGGTATCAGCCGCGGCCACAATGGTGCGCGTCGATGGGCCACCAGAGCCCATGATGATGCCGGTGCGCTCGTTCTTCACATCTTTTTCTTCCAGGCCTGAATCGGCAATGGCTTGCGTCATCGACGCGTAATTCCAGATGCCACCATCCGCCATGAAGCGGCGCGGACGGCGATCAACTTGCTCGGCATCAAAATTTGGCTGGCCATGCACCTGGCAGCGAAAGCCAAGCTCGGCATATTTATCGGCCCGCACAATGCCTGATTTGGCTTCGCGCAAAGAGGCTGTGACTTCTTGAGCGTTGTTACCAATGCTCGACACAATGCCCATCCCGGTGATGACGACACGACGCATATTTGATCTCCTTAGGCTTCAGGCTTGAACAGGCCGACTTTCATATCAGTGACGGTATATATAGTCTCGCCATCGGCTTTCATCACCCCATTGGCCACAGCCAATTTCAACTTGCGCAAAATAAGCCGTGTCACATCGACTTCATATGTCACAGTCTTGACCTTGGGTGTCACCATGCCGGTGAATTTCACTTCACCCACCCCAAGGGCGCGGCCCTTGCCAGGTTCCCCCAGCCAGCCGAGGAAAAAGCCCGTAAGTTGCCACAGGGCATCTAAGCCAAGGCAGCCCGGCATCACCGGATCACCATCAAAATGGCAGGGGAAGAACCACAGGTCTGGCTTGATATCAAATTCAGCAACCACCTTGCCCAAGCCTGCTGAGCCTTCAGTCGCTGAAATATGGGTGATGCGATCAAACATCAACATGGGCGGCAAAGGCAACTGGGCATTGCCCGGCCCAAAAAGCTTGCCCCGCCCGCAGGCGATCAGATCATCATACAAAAAGCTGGATTTACGCTCAGTCATGGAATTGGAATGGCCCCTCAAGAAATCGTGCCATGTCCTTTACACGAGGTCGCCAGCCGATAAAAGGGCTTGAAAATCAAGGCCAGTGGATGGGTCTAATTCACCACTTCACCAGGATATGCGCCCCATAGTTTTTCTTGCTGCACAAAGCCGCGAAAGCCATTGATTTTTACATCACACCACTGCCCATCACAGGTGGCAATTTCGCCGAAGGCGCCGGGGGCCAGATTGGCCAACCAGCCAGATTGCAGACTGCGGCTGGCATAAAGGGGGGTAAGTTCGTTTTTCTTCCATGGGGCAATCAAGACATAGCGTTTGGAGGCCAACATATTTTTCAAAATCCAGCCTTCAGTGCCTTCACTGTCGCGCACGCGTCGCCAAGTTTCAAACTCGGCGATGATTTCAACTGGCAGGCCCTTTTGTTGATAGACAAAGGCCACATCATGATCGCTGGAAGGGCCGGTGCGCACATTCACTTTTTCAGTTTTGAGTGAAACAAAACGCGGCACGGGCAGGCCGGATTGGCCAAGCTGGGCGGGGGCCGCTGTGGTTGAGCCGGTGATTTCAGGATCAGCCTGATGGTGCGTTCGGCCAAACGCCACAAACAGCCCGCCCGCTGCCACCGCAACGCAAGACAAAACGACAAGAGCTGAAAACACAGGGCGCGCCATTAAAACTTCCTAGACTTTCAACCAAAATTGCCTTCTCAAGGTTAAGATTGCGTCAATGGCGGCCAAATTGCTACCAAAGCCCATGACCCAAAGCCGCTACAGAATCACACAAACCGAAATCATGGCCAAAGGCTGGTCCAGCTTGCAGCGTCTCACCGTCGAGGCCAATATGGCGCATGGCAAGAATCTGACAGTGCTGCGCGAGGTGGCGGATCATGGCCACGGAGCAGCGATTTTGCCAGTGGATAGCGTGCGTGGCACCTGCCTTCTGGTGCGACAATGGCGCGCTGGGGCAGCTTTCACGGGGCATGAGGGGTTCTTGATCGAGGCTTGTGCAGGCCTTTTGGATGCCGATGACCCCGAAGGCTGCGTGCGCCGCGAAGCCTTCGAAGAATTGGGCACTCAGCTGCGCAATATTAGCCAGGTTAGCACGTGTTTTTCTAGCCCAGGAGCGGTGTCTGAGATTGTCAGCTTGTTTATTGCTGATTATGCGGCGGCTGACCGCGTGGGGTCGGGGGGTGGGCTGGAAGAAGAGGGCGAAGATATTGAGGTGATGGAGCTACCACTGCAACAAGCTTTCGACATGATCGCGACAGGAGAAATCATGGATGCCAAAACCATCATTCTACTTCAACACGTAAAGCTGAGACTGATCACAAATAAATGATTTGAGATTTGAATTTGCTTTAGGTCAAGTTGTGTGAAAATTATAAAGGGAATCCAACCACATCATGCTAACTCGTCGGTCTGCCCTGCGCTTTGGTGCAGTGACAGCACTTTCACCACTGGTCTCAAATTTTGCCTTTGCCGCAGACTGGGCTGCTGTGGAGGCCGAAGCCTATGGGCAAGAAGTTTTTTTTAATGCCTGGGCGGGTTCAGACGCCATCAATTCTTACATCGCGTGGGCAGGGGACGAGGTTTCAAAGCGCCATCGCGTGAAGCTAACCCACGTTAAAATTTCGGACACAGCTGAAGTCGTGAAACGCGTACGTGATGAAGTCAAAGCGGGCAAAACCAATGGTTCAGTTGATTTGGTCTGGATCAATGGCGCGAACTTCAAAACAATGAAATCTGAAAAATTGTTGTTCGGCCCCTTTGCTGAAACTTTGCCCAATTTCGCACTTGTTGATGTGAAAGGCAAACCGACGACGACGCAGGATTTCACCGAAGCCACTGGAGGCATGGAAAGCCCATGGGGCATGGCGCAATTCACGTTCTTTGCGGATGGCGAAAAAGTGCCAAAACCGCCACGCTCCATGGTGGAACTTGCCGCCTTTGCAAAAGCCAATCCGGGCCGTGTCACCTATCCGGCACCGCCTGATTTTCATGGCGTCACATTCTTAAAACAGGCGCTGGTCGAAACAACAAACGATGCTAGCATTTTCGCTAGGCCCATTGATAAAGCCAACTTTGATACTGCATCAAAAAACTGGCTCGTATTTCTCGATGAGATCAGGCCAACACTCTGGCGCGAAGGCAGACAATATCCCAAGTCCCAAACTGAAATCACACAGATGGTGGCGGATGGCGAATTGCTGATCGGCCTTACCTTCAATCCCAATGAACCGGCCAATCTTGTGGCCGCTGGTATTTTACCCAAAACCACCGTGGCGTGGCAGTATGAAAAGGGCACGATCGGTAACAGCCATTTTGTAGCGATCCCCGCCAATGCGCGCGCCAAAGCTGGCGCACAGTTTGTCGCCAATTTCCTTTTGTCGCCTGAAGCGCAGGCCAAGAAGAATGATTTGAAAGTATGGGGCGACCCTACAGTGTTGGACATGGCCAAACTAAAGCCGGAAGAGGCCAGGCTGTTCGCTGCCACCGCAGTTCCCGGCAGCGTCAGTCTGCCCGGCCCCGCGATCTTGGAGCCTGATGCCAGTTTTGTGCCCTTGATCGAATCCACCTGGCTTGCCCACTATGCCGAAGGCTGATGCGCATGGCCAAGACAAGGCTTGTCAAAGGGGGGGTGGCATTTTTCGTTCTCGCTCTTTTTCTGCTTCCACTTTTGGCCAGTCTGGCATTTGCTTTTCAGTCTGGATTTAGCGCAGAGGGTTGGGCTGCGCTGTGGCGGCATCCGCAATTGTGGCCGAGCCTTTGGCTTTCATTGGCCACAGGTGTGGCAGGCACCGTCCTCGCTTTGATTGCAGCATTGTTGATTGTGGCCAGCCTGTTTGAAACCAGGTTTTGGCAAAACCTATCTGTCGCCATGGGGGCCATGTTGGCTGTGCCACATGTGGCCTTGGCTGTGGCTTTGAGCTTTTTGATAATGCCGGCCGGGCTGATTGCGCGCATCATTGGCCTTTTCCTCCAGTGGCAAACGCCGCCGCAATGGGTCACCACGCACGATCCCTTTGGCATCGCGTTGACCCTGGCACTGGTCTTGAAGGAAACCCCTTTTATCATTTGGGTGTTGGCAGGTTTGCTCAGCCGTGAAGATGTGAAACTGAACTTTGCCAACCAGCGCTCTGCCGCTTTTGGTTTGGGCCATGGTTCTGGCTCCGTCTGGTTGCGCATCTTCATTCCACAGCTATTTGGCAATCTGCTATGGCCATTGGTCATCGTCTTTGTTTATGGGGCAACGGTGGTAGATATGAGCTTGGCCATCGGCCCCACGCAGCCACCCACACTCGCAACCATCATTTGGGCGGATATCAATAGTGAGCAAGTTGCGCATAATGCACGCGGTGCTGCGGGAACGATTTTTATATCTTTCAGCTTGATCACCGTTCTGGGAGTTGCATGGGCTCTTACAAAAACCTTGAAGCCCCTGTGGCGCGCGTTGCTCACTGAAGGCCCCAGCACTTGGAAGGTTCCGACAATGACCGGGCAGATTAAGCATTCATCCTTCATTGGGATTTATGCGCTTTTGCTGGTGCTTCTTGTCGTTTTGTCATTGGCCAAGTCTTGGCCATTTCCACAGCTTTGGCCCGAAACATCTTTCCATTCATGGGGGCAGATTTCACACCAATCTGGGGCTGTGGTCACGAGTCTTGTTTTGGCATTTACCGCCAGCGGGACAGCGCTTATCCTTTTGGTCGCCTGGTTTGAAACGATGCCGCACCATTTCGACAGGCCACTTCTTTGGGCCTCTTTGGCCTTGTTGGGTCTACCCAGCCTTTTTGTTGGGCTTGGGCAATATCAAATGTTCTTGTACTTAGGTTTGACAGGCACAGGGCTTGGCCTGTTTCTGGCGCATCTTTTGCCTGTCATGGCCTACATGATGATCGTGCTGGCGCAGGGTTACCGCGCTTACGATTTGCGGTATATGGTGACTGCGGGGAGCTTGAATGCCTCCTTGCTCTCCAATCTGCTTCGCATCAAATGGCCGATGTTGAAGGCGCAAATTTGGGCCGCTTTCGCCGTCGGCTTTGCCGTAAGTGTCGTACAATATATTCCAGCGCAGCTTGTGGCGGCGGGGCGCTTTTCCACCTTGCCCATGGAGGTGGTGACTTTGACTTCGGGTGCGAACCGATCTCTCTTGGCGGCGTTTTCGCTTCTGCTGACTGTGCCTCCCTTGCTTGTCTATGGAGCAGCAGCTCTAATGGGCCGATCACGCTGGAGACACACGTGAGTCTCATTCTTGAAAACATCAGTTTGACGATAGCGGGTCATGCCTTATTGAAGCCGATGTCACTTTCAGTTGACCCCGGCGAGGTTGTGACCATTATGGGCCCCAGTGGTTCGGGTAAATCATCTCTCTTGTCATTTATTGCAGGTGATGCGCCGCAGCCCTTGCTAGGGCAAGGCAAAGTCTTGTTAGACCGAACAGACATAACTGGCTTGCGCCCGGAACAGCGCTGTATTGGCCGCTTGTTTCAAGATGATCTGTTGTTCCCCCATATGACGGTGGGTGAAAATCTGCTTTTTGCCACGCCGCGTGGGCCAAGGGTTGAACGTGAGGCGATAATGCGCACAGCATTGAAACGCGCTGAGCTCGAAGGCTTTGAAAACCGCGCACCCCACACATTGTCTGGTGGTCAGCGCGCCCGAGTCTCATTGATGCGTGCTTTGTTGGCAAAGCCCAAGGCCATGCTGTTGGATGAGCCTTTCAATAAGTTGGACGCTGCACTGTGCAGCACCATTCGCGACTATACTTTCATGCACCTCAAAGCCCGCCAAGTGCCCACCATCCTGGTCACGCATGACCGTGCCGATGCTCCTTCAGGGGGGCGCATTTTTGAAATTAGTTTATCGGGGGAGTTGATAAGTGTTTGATCGTCTCGCCTTGCGTCTCACCAAGCCTGTTGTTGATGCCACGGCGCGGCAATTGGCCAAGCGAGGCATCTCGGCCAATCAAGTTACGTTCGCTTGTTTCGCGTTGGGCTTGGCCTCGGCTGTGTTGATAGCAGCAGCTTGGTTTAAGGTGGGATTGGTTTTTCTGCTGCTGGGAAGGATATGCGACGGGTTGGATGGAGCAGTAGCGAGGCAAACACAACAGACAGATCAAGGCGCCTATTTGGATGTATCTCTTGATTTTCTATTTTATGCCGCAGTGCCCTTGGCCTTCGCATTGGCCAACCCTTTGCAAAATGCCTTGGCTGCCGCCGTGTTGCTGGCCGCATTCATCGGCACCGGTACAAGCTTTCTGGCCTATGCCATTCTGGCAGAAAAGCGGGGAGAAAAAAACACGGCCTATCCGCAAAAGTCATTTTATTATTTGGGGGGACTGACTGAAGGCTTGGAAACAATCGCGGCCTTTATGTTGATGTGCCTGTGGCCCGAGTATTTTGTCATATTCGCATATGTCTATGCGGCGATGTGCGCTGTGACAACGCTGACGCGCATCATGGCTGGTTACGAAAATTTCAGGCCTTGACGCAGCTAACCAACAATTAAGGAAAAACTTTATAGCTGCCCAAATTAATTCTTGAAAATGACATTCGAATCCATCATATGCGCATCTGCCCAAAGTCGCACGTGCCGCAAGGTCTCCCCAAAGCAACGACGGTGTAAGGTTTTTTGGTCTCTGTCGGCCCTCCAAAGTCGGCGATACTGAGAGGCACCACTTTCATTGCCCCAAGCGCGATTGGGTTTCCCGATCAAGTTGAAGGCGCAAACAGTCTGGTTAACGGTTTGTTACGTTTCCATCGCGTAACTTATTGCTCGCTAGATTGCCCTTTGATCTCTTGATTCGGGAATTCAAACCATGGCCGCAACTGCACGCATTATCGATTTCCTCCGAACTGCCAAGCCAGAAGGCCCGTGCCTTGTGGTCGATCTGGACGTGGTGAAGGACAACTATAAGGCGTTTGACCGCGCCATGCCGGGCACGCGCATTTTCTATGCTGTGAAGGCCAATCCGGCCCCTGAAATTTTGAAGGCCTTGGCCGACCTCGGTTCTTGCTTTGACACGGCATCCGTTGTCGAAATCGAAATGGCTTTGTCCGCTGGTGCCACGCCAAACCGCATTTCCTTCGGCAACACCATCAAGAAAGAACGCGATATTGCCAAAGCCCATGCCTATGGCGTGTCGCTGTTTGCCGTCGATTCCATTGAAGAAGTTGAAAAAGTGGCCCGTGCGGCTCCCGGTGCCCGCGTGTTCTGCCGCATCCTCACCGATGGTGCAGGCGCAGAATGGCCGCTTTCACGCAAATTCGGTTGTGACCCGTCCATGGCCAAGGATGTGTTGATGCACGCCCACCGACGCGGCCTTGGTGCATATGGCATTTCCTTCCATGTGGGGTCACAGCAAACCCGCCTTGGCGCGTGGGACACAGCTTTGGCGCAGGCCAAGTCGATCTTCGACGAAATGGCCGCAGAAGGTGTAACCCTGTCTATGGTTAATCTGGGCGGGGGCTTCCCCACAAAATATTTGAAGGCTGTTCCCGGCACCAATTCCTATGCCAATGCCATCCATGAAGGTCTCGAAAAGCATTTCGGTAATGCGATCCCGGACACCATCATTGAGCCAGGCCGCGGCATGGTGGGCAATGCGGGCGTGATCAAGGCCGAAGTGGTTTTGGTTTCTAAGAAACACGCCAATGATAATTTGCGCTGGGTCTATCTCGACATCGGCAAATTTGGTGGCCTTGCTGAAACCATGGATGAAGCCATTCGCTACCCCATCACCACAACCCATGGTGACTGTGCCAAGGCCCCATGTGTGATTGCAGGCCCAACTTGTGACTCGGCTGACGTGCTCTATGAAAAGGCCCCCTATGATCTACCGCTCGCCCTCAATGTGGGTGACGAAGTGCTGATTGAATCGACGGGGGCATACACCACGACTTATGCGTCGGTGGCGTTTAACGGTTTCCCGCCGCTCCGGTCTTTCGTCATTTAAGCCCACCAATAGATCTGTCCATTCACCAACTGATTGGAGGCCACAATGGTCACAATTCGTGCTGAACTCTCATCTGATATTGCCGCTCGCGAAGCCCTGCTCAACCAGGCCTTTGGCGTGAAGCGTTTGCGCAAAACCTCTGAAAAGCTGCGTGCGGGCCGCGTTCCAGCCCTCGCATTCAGTGCTATAGATGAGCGGGGCAAGGTGATCGGCACCATCCGCCTCTGGAACATCATTGCAGGTTCCGCTGGCCAATCGTTGCTGCTTGGCCCAATTGCCGTAGATGCGAAGCATCAAAAGTCCGGCATTGGTCGCGCGCTGATGGAGACCGCAATTTTCGCCGCCCGCGATATTGGCGCGGAATCCATTTTGCTTGTAGGTGATGAACCTTATTACAGCCGCTTTGGCTTCTCCGCCTCTCTCACGCGCTCGCTGCATTTGCCGGGGCCAGTGGAGCGTGCCCGTTTTCTGGGCCTTGAGCTAGAAGCCGAAGCCTTGGATGGCGCGGAAGGCATGGTCATGGCCAGCGGCGCTTTGACCGAAAGCCTAGCCGCAGCGGCTTAACGCTTTCCGTTGATGGCCAGATAAATCGAATAGAGCGAGGTTGTGCCGCAAATGAACAGGCGGTTCAACTGTGGCCCACCCCAGCACACATTGGAGACAAGCTCTGGAATCTTGACCTTGCCAATCAATGTGCCATCGGGGTGATAGCAATGCACACCATCGGCAGCTGACGTCCAAATGCGACCAGCTTCGTCAATGCGGAAACCATCAAATAATCCGGCGGTGCAAGTGGCAAACACTGCGCCGCCAGAAAGCGTCTTGCCATTCACAACAAAACGGCGAATGTGCTTCGGTCCATTTTCGAGGTGCGTAACCCCTGTGTCTGCGATGTAAAGCAGGCTTTCATCGGGTGAGAAGGCCAGCCCATTGGGCTTTTCAAAATCATTGGCCACGATGGTGATCTCGCCCGTCTCGCCATCAATGCGGTAAACATGGCAGGCCCCAATTTCGCTGGCTGATGTCTTGCCTTCATAGTCGAACAGAATGCCATAACTGGGGTCTGTGAACCAGATCGAGCCATCGTCCTTCACCACCACGTCATTGGGAGAGTTGAAGCGCTTGCCTTGAAAACGGTCGGCCAAAATAGCGATGCTGCCATCATGTTCAGTCCGCGTCACACGGCGCCCCAAATGCTCACAAGTTACAAGCCGCCCCTGTGGGTCGCGCGTATTGCCGTTGGAGTTGTTGGAAGGCTGGCGAAAGGTGGAGACGCTGCCATCCGTCTCGTCAAAGCGCAGCATGCGGTTATTTGGAATATCAGAAAAAATCAGCGAACGTTGGGCCGGAAACCAGGCTGGCCCTTCCAGCCAGCGTGCCCCTGTCCACAGCCGTTCAACACGCGCGTGGCCAATGAGACAGGCCCCAAAGCGCGGGTCGAGCACCTCATAGCCGCTGCCTTCAACTTCTCCATAAAACATGATTTCCCCTTTTCACGAAAAAATTGCGTGCTATGTTAACGATAACAAATGCGATCAGCCGAGGCAAGAGT
>JAGWUY010000334.1 GCA_028868255.1 Alphaproteobacteria bacterium
TTGTCGCCATCCTGATAGAGATAGGTGTGCATGATGGTTTCAACGAAAGCGCGCTCCATCGCATCAGTGGTTTTGTAGCGCACCACGGTTTTCACGCCATCCGAAATGCGGCGCATATCGATAGTCGTTGTGGGTGTGCCTTTGCCGGGGTGCATCGATTCAGCTTTCAGAACAATATAGAGCTTACCATCTTCATGTTCGATCACATTGCCTTTGCGCACGCCTGAGGCGATAACTTTAACCACGATTTTCTCTCACTTTTAAAAACTGTTGTGGGCGGCTATTAGCAGGGCAAACCTTGAAAGCCAACCCCCGTGTCACAATCCGAAAATCACTGGTTTCATCCGTCCCGCCATCAAGATCGGCGGCCCTTTCTGTTGGCCAGAAACCAGATCATTGCCGCCATGCGCGGCTGGTTTGACGCACAAGGTTTTTTGGAGGTGGATACGCCTGCCTTGCAGATTTCCCCCGGTAATGAGGCGCATTTGCATGCATTCAAAACCACGCTGATAGGCAATGATGGTGGCGGGGTTGACCGCTATCTGCACACTTCTCCGGAATTTGCCTGCAAGAAATTGCTTGCAGCGGGCGAAACGCGGATTTTCAATCTTGGCCATGTGTTTCGTAATCGCGAGCGCACGCTGACCCACGCACCCGAATTTACGATGCTGGAATGGTATCGTGCCAGCGAGGATTATCGGCAGATCATCGAAGATGCACTTGCGCTGGTGCGGCTGGCGGCAGAAACTGTGGGGCAAAAGCAGTTTTCATGGCGCGGGCGGGTGTGTGATCCGCAGGTTGACGCGGAATATCTGAGTGTGGCTGCGGCTTTTATGAAATTTGCTGGCGTTGACCTTCTGGCGACGCTGAAAGGCCATCAGCCGGATCGTGATGCACTGGCCGCGCAATCCCCGGTCGCGTTTCAGGCGGACGAAAGCTGGAGTGATATTTTCTCGCGCATTCTGGTTGAAAAGGTGGAGCCACATTTGGGTATTGGGCGCATCACTGTACTTTATGAATATCCGGCCTGCGAAGCTGCCTTGGCGCGGGTGTGCGCCCATGACGACCGCGTGGCCGAGCGTTTCGAACTTTATGCCTGTGGCGTGGAGTTGGCCAATGGCTTTGGCGAATTGACGGATGCTACCGAACAGCGCCGCCGCTTTGAAGCCGAGATGGATTTGAAGCAGCGGCATTATGGTGAGCGCTATCCGATTGACGAAGACTTGCTGGAAGCCTTGGCGATGATGCCTGAAGCATCCGGCGTGGCGCTGGGGCTTGACCGCCTGATTATGTTGGCGGCTGGAGCGACGCGCATTGACCAGGTGCAGTGGGCACCGGTGGGCTAGTGATCGACTACTGACACCTCCTGACACTACGGCATGTTACACCGTTCTCACATCAACTGGAGAACATCATGCAACATTCAATTCTGCTTTACGTCAAAGACCCGCTGGCCAGCGCCATGTTTTATCAAAAAGTGTTGGACGATGCTGCGCTCGAAGCTTCTCCCGGCTTTGCCATGTTCATGCTCAATGCAGGCACAATGTTGGGCTTGTGGAACCGTGACGGGGTTGAGCCTGCGCCCATGTTGCAGCCCGGTTCTGCTGAAATTGGATTCCATGTGGCCAGCAATGAAGAGGTTGAGGCCCTGCAACAAAAATGGAAAAGCCACAACATCCCCATCATCCAGTCGCCCACACTAATGGATTTTGGTTACACCTTCACAGCAGTTGATCCAGACGGCCATCGCTTGCGCGTGTTTGCCACACCGTCATGAGCACGCGAAAATATTGGATTGGCGTGGCTGCGGCCAACCACATTGCGCGTGGCAAGACCGGCGGGTTCATGCAGGTCAATCACGGAAAAGAGGCGCCGCTCAAGTGCCTCCAACCGGGTGACATCATCGCCTATTATTCACCCGTGCAGGAGTTTGGCGGCAAGGACACGTTGCAAGCCTTCACAGCCATCGGCACAGTGCAACCGGGCCACCCCTATCAGGGCGACATGGGCGAAGGGTTTAAACCCTTTCGCCGCGATGTGCTGTGGGCAGAGGCGAAAAGCACACCCATCAAACCCTTGCTCAATCTCTTAAGTTTTACGCAAGGACAGACGCAGTGGGGCTACAAGTTTCGCTTCGGGCTGTTTGAGGTTACTGAAGCTGATATGG
>JAGWUY010000335.1 GCA_028868255.1 Alphaproteobacteria bacterium
ATCCATGTCCCTCGACAGCTTCAAATCCCGCAAATCTCTCAAGGTTGGCGCAAAGTCCTATGTCTATTTCAGCCTGAAGGCCGCAGAGAAAAACGGCCTCGCCGGCATTTCGCAATTGCCTTATTCACTGAAAGTGGTGCTGGAAAATCTGCTGCGATTTGAAGATGGCCGCACGGTAACAAAACAAAGCATCGAAGCTGTGGCCAAATGGCTGGTGAACAAGGGCAAAGAAGAAGCAGAAATCGCCTTCCGCCCGGCGCGCGTGTTGATGCAGGATTTTACTGGTGTCCCCGCCGTGGTGGATTTGGCCGCCATGCGCGATGGCATGAAGCAGCTGGGTGGCAAGGCCCAACAGATCAACCCGCTGGTTCCGGTTGATCTGGTGATCGACCATTCCGTGGTCGTGGATAATTTCGGCAATGCCAAAGCCTTCGCCGCCAATGTGAAGCGTGAGTATGAGCAGAATGAAGAGCGTTACAAATTCTTGAAATGGGGTCAGGGCGCATTTGAAAATTTCCGCGTGGTGCCGCCCGGCACCGGCATCTGCCATCAGGTGAATTTGGAATATCTGGCCCAGACTGTTTGGACCAAGACGGAAAAGGTGAAAGGCAAGACCATCACCACTGCTTACCCCGATACGCTGGTGGGCACAGACAGCCATACCACCATGGTCAATGGTCTTGGCGTTCTGGGCTGGGGTGTAGGCGGCATTGAGGCGGAAGCCGCCATGCTCGGCCAGCCGCAATCCATGTTGCTGCCCGAAGTGATCGGCTTCAAAGTCAGTGGCAAATTGAAAGAAGGTGTAACGGCAACAGACCTCGTGCTCCTCGTCACCCAAATGCTGCGCAAGAAGGGCGTGGTCAACAAGTTTGTGGAATTTTATGGTGATGGCCTGAAGAATTTGACATTGGCTGATCGCGCCACCATCGCCAACATGGCCCCCGAATATGGCGCAACTTGCGGCTTCTTCCCCGTCGATGGCGTGACATTGGATTATTTGAAACTCTCCGGCCGCAAGAATGACCGCGTGGCGCTGGTTGAAAAATATGCCAAGGCCCAAGGCCTGTTCAACAGCAAGTCCGAACCGATTTTCACCGACACTTTGACGCTTGATCTTGCCACCGTTGTGCCAGCCCTCGCAGGCCCCAACCGCCCTGAAAAGCTTGCTCCGCTCAACACGGTCAAATCTGGTTTCCTCGCAGCGCTTGATGCGCCCAAGGACAAGGCAGGCTTTGCCAAATCCGGCGAACAGGCCAAGCGCGTGAAAGTGGCAGATAAGAACTTTGACATCGGCCATGGTGATGTGGTGATCGCCGCCATCACCTCCTGCACCAACACCTCAAATCCATCCGTGCTCATCGCGGCAGGCCTTTTGGCCCGCAAGGCCGCAGCACTGGGCATCACTTCCAAGCCCTGGGTCAAAACCTCCTTCGCTCCCGGCTCGCAAGTCGTCAGCGAATATATGAACAAGGCTGGCCTGCAAAAGGATTTGGACAAGATCGGCTTCAATCTGGTGGGCTATGGCTGCACCACCTGCATCGGCAATTCCGGCCCGCTTGATCCTGCCATTTCAAAAGCCATCAATGACAATGGCATCGTGGCGTCTGCCGTCATCTCCGGCAACCGCAACTTTGAAGGCCGCGTCTCGCCTGATGTGCAAGCTGCTTATCTGGCCTCGCCACCACTGGTCGTGGCCTATGCCCTCGCTGGCTCCACTCAGATTGACTTGACCACCGAGCCACTGGGACACGATAAAAAGGGCAAGCCTGTATTCCTCAAAGACGTGTGGCCCTCCAACAAGGAAGTCGAAAGCTTCATCAACAAGAATGTGAAGTCCTCCATGTTCAAATCGCGTTATGCCGATGTGTTCAAGGGTGACAAGAACTGGCGCGGCGTGTCCACCTCAAAGGGCGAAACCTACGCATGGGACAAAAAGTCAACCTATGTGCAAAACCCGCCCTATTTCCGTGGCATGACCATGCAGCCCAAGGCAGTCACCAACATCGCTTCGGCCCGCATTCTGGGTCTGTTCGGTGACAAGATCACCACCGACCACATCTCACCCGCGGGTTCGATCAAGGCCGCTTCCCCCGCTGGCAAATATTTGACGGCGAACGGCGTGGCCTTTGCAGATTTCAACCAATATGGCACCCGCCGTG
>JAGWUY010000061.1 GCA_028868255.1 Alphaproteobacteria bacterium
CAAGCCATCATTTATTCTATTG
This sequence comes from Alphaproteobacteria bacterium, assembly GCA_028868255.1. Classification (GTDB taxonomy): domain Bacteria; phylum Pseudomonadota; class Alphaproteobacteria; order Rhizobiales; family Aestuariivirgaceae; genus Aestuariivirga. Next base: position 23 of record JAGWUY010000061.1, read on the forward strand.
GCCTCACCATTGTCATGGTCATGGCGGGCCTGGCTATCGTGAAAGGCACCAGCACGGTAGGCGATTTTGTGATGGTCAATGCGCTGATGATACAGCTTTACATGCCGCTCAATTTTTTGGGGTCGTCTTACCGCGAAATCAAACAAGGCCTAATTGATGTGGAAGGCATGTTCGGTATCTTGCGTGAAAATGCCGAAATTCAAGATAAGCCAAGCGCAACGCCATTTAGTGCTGGAAAAGGTGATATTGCGTTTGAAAATGTGTCTTTCGCTTATGATGCTCAGCGCCCCATTCTCAAGAAGATTTCTTTTCTTGTGCCGGCCGGAAAAACCGTGGCCATTGTCGGCCCGTCAGGCGCTGGCAAATCCACCATCTCGCGCCTGCTGTTCCGCTTTTATGATGTAACAGCGGGTCGTATTTTGATTGATGGGCAAAACATTGCGGATGTCAAACAGGCCAGCCTTCGCGCAGCGATCGGCATGGTGCCGCAAGATACGGTGCTGTTCAACGACACAGTGCGCTACAATATTCGTTATGGCCGCCCAGATGCGACGGATGCAGAAGTTGAAGCTGCTGCCAAAATGGCTCATATCCATGATTTCGTGATGAGCCTGCCTTTGGGCTACGACGCATTGGTGGGCGAACGCGGGCTCAAACTCTCTGGCGGCGAAAAGCAGCGCGTCTCCATCGCCCGCACCATACTCAAAGGCCCACCTATTCTGGTTTTAGATGAAGCCACCTCGGCGCTTGATACATTGACTGAACAAGACATCCAGAATGAATTGCGCCGTATTTCAAAGGATCGCACCACGGTTGTAATTGCCCATAGGTTGTCAACAATTGTCGATGCAGATGAGATCATCGTGCTGGCAAAAGGTGTGATTGCAGAGCGCGGCACCCATAAAGCCTTGCTGCGCATGAAGGGTCTTTATGCAGGTATGTGGAACCGCCAACAGGAAGCAGATGAAGCCCGCCGCAAACTGGCCGAAAACCTGGATGAGACAAATCTGAAGGTAAAGTCGTCTGTTCCAGCGTGAGATCAACCTTGAAGTCTCAAACTGTTTACCAAGGCCAGTCAGTCAAAGTTACTGCAATCTGAATCAACTTTTCAGTAAGCAAGGTTGCGAAGCAGCTATTAACGCTGCGCCCCAAATGAGCAGCAAATTTGCGTCTAATTTGATGCAAATCTTATTCTGATTCATCTTTGTTTACGTTTAGAGGCCAATAGTGGTCCCACAAACCGCAGCAAATGCGGAACTAAGGGACCGGTGCAAAACTTCCGAAAAACAGGAAAAAGCGCCATAACAATTTGGGGATTAGTCAAAATGAAGATAACCACGATGGAGACCATTGCCGGGCGTAGCACAGAAGACACGCTCGGAGTTGTGCGCGGATCAGCTCTCTGGTCAAAGCGCATCACAAAATACAGCCAAGGCGGCCTGCGCGGACTGCAATATTCAACCATGGAAGACATGGCTGATGGCCTGAATGCAGCCAAAGAAGAGGCCGAAAAAAAGGCCCAGGCTCAAGCCAAGGCTCTGGGTGCTGATGCCATCATCGGCATGCGTCTGGAAGTGTTTGAAATGTCAGAAGGCCTGTTCACAGCCGTTGCCACAGGCACGGCCGTGCGCACACAGGCCCTGCCAGCAGCAATGCCTGCCTTTGAGTCTGCCGCCAATGACGATGAGTTTTCAGCCATACCGTTCATGGCCAAGCCTCAATTGCGCGTGGTTGGCGCATACATGCACTAACATTTGCGAAAGCAAGGATTCATAAGCCCATTCTGCAAAAGAGCAGGGTGGGCTTTTTGCTTGTATCGCGCAGCGAACGAAATGATTCCATTGAGCAGCGAAACAGGCTAGACACTGCTTATGTCGATAATCCAAAGCATCACCTCGTCCTTCGCCCCAATCCACAAAGAAGGCTATCGCTTTATTGCGATCTTTGCCGCTGTCACCTTGTTGTTTTTCTGGTTACGCTTTTCCCCGCTGGGCTGGGTGGGCGTGGTGCTTACCATGTGGTGCGCCTATTTCTTCCGTGATCCGGCGCGTGTGACGCCGCTGAGTGAAGGCCTGGTCATTTCTCCCGCTGATGGCCGGGTCAGCGCCATTGAAAATGTAATCCCGCCTCCAGAACTTGATTTGCCCCGCGAAACCATGACTCGCATCTCCATTTTTATGAATGTGTTTGATGTGCATGTTAACCGTAGCCCGGTGCCAGCTCGAGTCACCAAACTCACTTATGTACCTGGGCTGTTCCTAAATGCCGAGTTAAACAAGGCGAGCGAAGATAATGAACGCCAAGCGATAACGCTGGAAACAAAAAATGGTATGCAAATGGGTGTTGTGCAAATTGCCGGTCTGGTTGCGCGCCGCATCGTAAGATTTGTCGATGAAGGCGATAGTTTGCAAGTGGGTCAGCGCTTTGGTCTGATCCGTTTCGGCAGTCGTGTGGATGTCTATCTGCCAAAAGGCATCGCCCCCTTGGCTTGTTTGGACCAGCGCACGGTGGCTGGTGAAACTGTGTTGGCGGATTTGGGTTTTTCAGGGCCAGGGCGCAATGGACGTAAGGCGTGATGATGGCGGATGAAGCCTCAAAAGAACCAGATCGCAGGCGCTTCAGGCCCGTGCCTGTGCGCTATCTTCTCCCCAATCTGTTGACACTTCTGGCCCTGTGCAGCGGCATTACAGCCATTCGCTTCGCAGTGGAAAACCGCTATGAAATTGCCGTCAGCGCCATTATTCTGGCCATCGTATTGGATGCGATGGATGGCCGTTTGGCTCGGTATCTTAACGGAACGTCGCGCTTCGGGGCGGAATTGGATTCGCTGGCTGACTTTGTCAACTTCGGGGTCGCTCCGGCTTTGATTATGTATTTTGGTGCACTGAGCAACCTGAAGACTTTTGGTTGGGTCGTGTGTTTGATGTTGGCCATTGGGGCTGCTTTGCGTCTGGCGCGCTTCAATGTGGCGTTGGATGATCCAAATAAACCAAGTTGGGCTGCTGGTTATTTCACTGGCATTCCCGCTCCTGCTGGCGCGCTGCTGGCTCTATCGCCACTCTATTATCAATTTCTAGGTCTTTATGCCGACGCGCATGAACATGCCAAATTCATTGCTGGGTTTTTGGTGGTCATAGCAATCTTGATGATCAGTCGCGTGCCCACATTTTCGGGCAAAACACTCACCCGCGTTCCGCGTGAGGCTGTGCTGCCCATTTTGGCTGCTATGGCACTGGGTGTGCTATTCTTGATTTCCTTTCCGTGGGAGTCACTGGCCTTGGTTGCTGCCTTATATTTCGCACTTATTCCCATCAGCTTCCTGTCTTATCGCAAACGCAAGAAAGCCCCGAAAGCGGTCTGATGCTGCGCTCCCCACGGCAAACGCTCTTTGACAATTCCGCACCTGAAGACAAACCCCAAAAACTTCAGCCCAACATTTATGCTAGGTCAGCGCGCTTTGCCTGCCGATATGCGCTGGCAATTATGCTTTTGTGCGCCGTATTCGTTGCTTTGTCTGCGGCCTATACACTTCAGCACACAAAACAAACACCACAACTGCCCATTTCCTTTGGTTCAGATTCAAGGCCCACGCAAAATATGGCGATTTTGCAACGCAATTTTCCCAATTTACAATCGTTGATCGCCGTCACACTCACCAGTCCAGATTCGGGCGTGTTGAAGAATGCGCGGACTGCTGTAATTGTGGGGTTAGAAGCCCAGCATGATGAATTTGATATGGTCTTTGCTCCCGGCACGGGCGAATATTACGAAACCCACGCCATGCTTTATCATTCGCGTGAAGAGATTGAAGCGCGCGCGGCCTATGCGCTGTCTCTGCGCCCGTTATTTTCCGCCATTGCGCAAGCACCGAGTGCCGACAGTCTATCTACCTTGGTCACTGAAGTGTCAGGCGCAATTAAGCAGGGGCGAGATCCTCAAGGGTTGGACGATTTATTTGATCAGTCAGCCAAATCATTGCAGGCCCTGATGCAGGGTGCTAATTTACCCGTGGACTGGACAGTGATTGCCGGGTTGAACGTCGATCCATCGCCAACCACCTCCGTCATTTTGGTTTTGCCGAAGCCGGGACGCGATCAAATTGCTTTAAGTGCTTTGAAGCAAACCCTCGCTACGGTTGCGCAACAGACTGCAGCCAAGGCGACCGTAGAAACCACAATTCCGCCCGCAATACGTAACGCGAACACCGAGTCGGACCGCAGCGTGCAAATGGTGATCTTGGCGCTCATACTTGTATGTCTCGTTCTCGGTTCCGGCCTCGGTCGCGTCAATGTTGTTACGTTGGTTCTTTTGCCCGTAGCCGTTGCTTTGTGCGCTTCAGGTGTTTTGGCAAGCTTGCTCCTGCCAGCGCATATTTTTGCACTTTGGCCTGTCTTTGGCGCAGTGGCTTTAGAGGCATTGATAATGGCAGTGAGAGCTGCCTTGGCCTTGGTTGAGGCGCGCCGTGAAAGCCGCAATCCAGAAATATCAATCATGCTCGCAGCGCAAAGACAGGGAGCAGGGTTGGCAAAGCTTGCCGCTCTAAATGCGGCTGTTTGGTTGGGCCTTCTCGTCTCCGGTGCTCAGCGACAAATATCCATAACGGCCACTGCATTGGCAGGTCTTGCTGCGGGGTATTTTGCCGCACAGTTTTTGGTTCCGGCCCTTGCCAAGTTATTTGGCAGTACCATAGGATGGCTCGCCGAAGCCTGGATCGACCCCATATACAAGGCGCTGTTTCACAACAGTATTTGGCCGAAGTTTCGCTTGACCCTCACTTTTCTTCTGATCGCCGCTGCGGTGGCCGGTGCAGTCATAGCACCACAGGCACTAAAGCCAGTGGTGACGGAAATCGCCACAAGCCAACCTGTGAACATCGTTGTAGGCAGCACAACAGATGCGCAAGCCGTTTTGACGAAATTGCAATCCATACCCCAAGCTGGCAGTGTGCGATGGTTGGGTGCTTTTCTGCCGCAGGAGGTGGAGGCAAAATTGAAAGCCTTGGCCTCCCTGCAAGACCAATTTCCTAAAATAGGCACATTGAATGCGCAAACGCCCGACGACCTGCGTTACCAGATCTCGACACTTCAAGAAACATTGACTGAAATTGCAAGTCTTCCAGCCACGCGGCCTGCTTTGGCCGCTGCCGCCAACACACTGCGCCAGAGTTTGGAAGTTTTGGGGGCGACCAGTGCCAACACTGAAATCATCGAAGTAGAAAATCGCATTTTTGGCCATTTTAATGATCTGGCCGCACGCGCCAATTTTTTGGCAACGCTGGCAAAACCAGATATGGCCACACTTGATCCGCGCCTCAAAACCCTGTTCCTCTCACCCACCAATATCTATCGCTTGGAAGTGATGCCGGTTCTGGGTGTAAGCAACGCACAACTGGCCCGATTGCTCTATGATAGCAATCTGGCGGTGGCCCACCCCAGCCTCGTTACAGAGTCGGCATTGCAAAGCGCCAAGACCAATTTCACGATTGTGTTGGCTGCGGTTGTTGTGCTCGGTCTTGCAGCTCTGGCAATCACTATTGGCGAAGTAGCGGGCATTGTGGCTGCAGGCATTGTCACAGCTCTGCTGTTGGGGCTGTTTGGTGGCGCAATTGCTTGGTGGCAATTTGCATTTGATGAAACATTGTTGCTCGTGGGGGCAGGGCTCGTGGCCTTATGTTACGGTGTGATTGCCACTACCTTCCTCAAAGCCGAAGTATCATCCATTGGCGCACCCGCGGCATTGCATGCAACAGAGGCGTGGCTTCCCAGCTTGTTAATCTGGGCCTGCGCGATCCCGATTATCCTTCTGGGCACGGACTTACAATTACCCAATGCACTTATGATGGCTGCGGGAAGTGCATTATCTGTCAGCGCCATCGGTTTTCTTTTGCGGCCTTTGACTTTGGCTTTACGCCGTGCTGCCAGCGACACTTAAGCCATGCGTTTGCCATCTCGCGAGATTTGTGGCATAAATCGGATATGAAAATTCATTCTGCCATTTGTGGTCGAACGCTGCGTGATGACGTCATGGTCAATTGCGCCCGCATTGGTTTCAAGCCTTAGTTTTTCCGCCCTGATTGTATTTGCGTTGACCAGCCAAGCCGCTGGAACCCTTTTCATATTCGGAGCATCATCATGAAAATCCACAAGAAAAACCTGAATCTTGAAGAAACAGTGAAAGCTGATATTGCCCATCACTTTCACCCTTTCACCGACCATAAATCCTTCCACGCCGCGGGCGGCCCCCGCGTTATCACCCATGCCGACGGCATCTATATTTGGGATGGCAAGGGCAACAAGATTTTGGACGGCATGGCCGGCCTCTGGTGTGTGAACATCGGTTATGGCCGCAAGGAATTGGCCGAAGTCGCTTATCAGCAAATGCAGGATTTGCCCTTCTACAACACCTTCTTCAAAACCACGACTGTGCCTGCAACAGATCTGGCAGCCAAGATTTCCTCGCTGCTGCCAAAGCGCTTCCAGCACATTTTCTTCACCAATTCAGGCAGCGAAACAAACGACACCATCGTGCGCTTCATTCGCCATTACTGGAAGCTGATGGGCAAACCATACCGTCAACACATCATCGCCCGCCGCCGTGGCTATCATGGCTCCACATGGGTCGCCTCAAATCTGGGCGGCTTCCCAGCGATGCATGGGCAAGGCGGCGATATTCTCCCCGGCTTCCACCATGTGCAGCAACCTTATTGGTATGATTTTGGCGGCGAGAAAACGCCGGAAGAATTCGGCCTCGAAGCCGCAGCCGAACTCGAAAAGAAGATCCTCGAAGTCGGGCCCGAAAATGTCGCCGCCTTTTATGGCGAACCCATTCAGGGTGCCGCTGGCGTGTTAATCCCGCCCTCAACCTATTGGCCAGAAGTGCAGCGCATCTGCAAAAAATACGGCATCCTGATTGTGGCTGATGAAGTGATCTGCGGTTTTGGCCGCACGGGCAAATGGTTCGGTTTTGAAACCTTTGGCTTTGAGCCAGATATTGTGGCCATGGCCAAGGGCCTGTCATCAGGCTATCAGCCCATCGGTGCGGCCGCATTCTCCGATCACCTGATCAAGGATTTCTTCGCCAAGGGTGGCGAATTCTATCACGGCATGACTTACTCGGGCCATCCTGTGGCGGCTGCCGTAGCACTCAAAAACATTGAAATCATTCAGAGTGAAAAACTGGTCGAACGTGTGGCCGAACTCGGCCCCTATCTCGCTGAAGCCCTGGCCTCACTGCGTGATCATCCGATTGTAGGTGAAACCCGCTCCGTGGGCCTGATCGGCGCGCTCGAGCTGACCAAGAACAAGAAAACGCGTGAGCGCTTCCATGATTGTGGTCGCGTCGGCACCATCTGTCGCGATCATTGCATCAACAATGGCCTGATCATGCGCGCCTGTTGGGACACGATGGTACTGGCCCCGCCCTTCACCATCACCAAAAAAGAAATTGATGATCTGGTGCGTCTCGCCCGCGCGGCCTTGGATAAAACCTATGCCGATGTGAAGTCGGAGATGTAACGTAGAAAAATCCCCTTCTAAAACCACACCCCGTCATCCCCGCGAAGGCGGGGATCCAACTCAGGCCAGTAAGACAAGGAATATTCTATGGCACTCGAAATGGACAAGCTCACCCGCCCACCCGGTGATGAAGCCTTCCGTCGTGAAACAATTATGGGCACGCAGTGGGAGCCCACCTATGCAGGTGCTCTGTCCTTCATGCGCCGTAAATACACGCGCGATTTGAAGGGCGTGGATATCGCCGTCACTGGTGTGCCGTTTGATCAAGCCGTGTCACATCGTTCGGGCACGCGCATGGGGCCCGAAGGCATTCGCAAGGCCTCAGCTGAAAATGCCTGGGGCCCATTCTGGCCCTGGATGTTTGACCCGTTTGAAACATTGGGCGTGATTGATTATGGCGACTGCTTCTTCGATTGGGGCAAGAAGGAAGATTTCCCCGTCACACTCGAAGATCACATTGCCGAGATTTTGAAGTCAGGCGCTGAAACCATCACGCTGGGCGGTGATCATTATATTTCCTATCCGGTGCTCAAGGCGCATTGCAAAAAGCATGGCCCGCTCTCGCTCATCCACTTCGATGCTCACCGCGATGTGGAAATTGACAATGGCGGTCGCATCGATCACGGCACCATGTTTGGCTATGCCGTGCGTGAAGGCCTGATTGATCCCCATAAATCGGTGCAGATCGGCATCCGCACCACATTCGCAGGCGAAACCAAAATGGGCTTCCGCATCATGTATGCCGATGAAGTCCATGCCACGCCGACGGACGAGATCGTGAAAATCATCGAGCAAAAGGCCGGAAAACATAAAGCCTATCTGACTTTCGATATTGATTGCCTCGATCCTTCAGCAGCGCCCGGCACAGGCACGCCTATTCCCGGCGGTCTCACCTATCATCAGGCCGCCTCCATCATCCGCAAGCTGAAGAACATCAATTTCGTCGGCATGGATATGGTGGAAGTGTCACCCCCCTATGATCACGCCGAAATCACAAGCGGTGCCGCCGCTGGCCTGATCATGGAATACATCTGCCTCCGCGCCTGGCAAAAAGGCGCAAGGGCAGAGCCGATGAGGGATTAACCCGCTACAATGTCATCCCGACGAAAGTCGGGACCCAGACTTTCAAACTATGAAATCGCGGACAGTCTGGGCCCCGACTTTCGTCGGGGTGACAAATTCAAAAAAGAGCTAAAGAATTAGGCTCAACTCAGCGCATCCCTAATCCTATAATACGCCATTGCCGCTACCAGCAGCGGCGTGCGCAATTTGCCGCCGGGGAAGGGCAGGTGCTTGATCTTCGCGAGCAGGTCAAACCGCTCCGCTTGCCCACGCACTGCTTCAGCCATCAGCTTGCCATACATGCCCGCCAGTGCAACACCTTGCCCCGAGTAACCATGCGCATAATAAACCGTAGGGCTAAGCCTGCCGCAATCGGGAATGCGGTTGGAGGTGATGGCAATATTGCCACCCCACGCGTAATCAATCTTAACATCTTTGAGCTGCGGAAACACGCTCGTCATCCGCGGACGCATATATTCACCCAGTGCTGCAGGTGTGCGGCCTGAATAACTCGCCCGCCCGCCAAACAACATGCGGTGGTCGGCTGACCTGCGATAATAATCGACGATGAAATTGGTATTCGCCACAGCTTCATTATCGGCGATCAAGGCTTTGGCGCGGTCTTCGCCCAAGGGTTCGGTGGCGATAATGTAACTCGCAACCGGCATCACATGGCCTTCTAGCGGTTTCACCAGATTGCCCAGATATGCATTGCCCCCAATGATCATGAACTTGGCCGAAACTTTGCCTTTATCAGTGCGGGCCCAGGGCGAAGACCCGGTACTAACTTCGATCACGCGCGAATGTTCATGGATCACCGCCCCGGCTTTAATCGCTGCATCCGCCAGCCCCAAACAATAATTCAGCGGATGCATATGCCCGGCGTGGCTTTCCCTTAAAGCGCCATGATAAATTGTGGTGCCAAGCTTTTGTTCCAGTTCATCTTTTGTCAGCAGCGTGTTGCCGCCATAGCCCAGCGCTTCATATTCATCATGCCATTCTTGCAGATGATTGAATTGATGCGCCTTGGGGATACAGTGCAAATAGCCCCATCGAATATCACAGTCGATCTTGTGCTTCGCCGCCCGGTCCACGATCAGCTGCTTGGCTTCTTCAGCTAAACCAAACGCTCGCTTGGCATCGGCCTTTCCAAGTTGCGCTTCAATCTTGCCTTGGCCGGATGAAAAGCCGGTACAAATCTGTCCGCCATTGCGCCCCGATGCGCCAAAGCCAATTGCCTCGGCCTCCAGCACCACCACCTTGAATCCGGCCTGCGCCAGTTCCAGCGCCGCAGACAGGCCCGTATAGCCAGCGCCAATCACACACACATCAGCCTTCACATCACCCATAAGAGGCGTGGTGGAAATTTTGCGATTGGCGGTGGCTTGATAGTAAGAGGGCAGAGAAAGCGATGCGGTCATGCTGAAACTCTAGCCGCCCCCCTTCCTAAACGTCAACAACCCGCGCTAGACTGCGACTCAATATAAACAGCGCAGTCAAGGTGTCATGAGCCAAGCCAAATTCGAGGAATATCTGTCAGCCAACCGTATCTCTGAGGTAGAATGCCTCGTCGCTGATATGTCAGGCACCGCGCGGGGCAAAATCCTTCCGCCCAAGAAATTCCTCTCCGGACACAAGTCCAAAGGCCTGCGCGTCCCCGAAGAAGTCTTCACCCTCACCATCAATGGCCGCTTCGTGTCTGATACCAACGCGGTGTCAGACAGCGCCATCGATATTTACATGCAGCCTGATGTGGATACCATCCGCTCCGTGCCCTGGTATTCTGAACCCACCGCACAAGTGATTTGCGATGCTTTTCACCTTGATCACAAGCCCGTCACCATCTCGCCGCGCCATGTGTTGAAGCGCGTGCTTGAACTTTACAGAGAAAAAGGCTGGAAGCCCGTGGTGGCCCCTGAGCTTGAATTCTATCTGGTGAAGAAAAACTTCGATCCCGATTATCCGCTCGAAGCCGCCGTGGGCCGCTCAGGCCGCAAGGAATCCGGCGGCCAAGCATATGGCATTGATGCCGCCAATGACTTCGATCCCATCGTCGAAGACATTTATGATTGGTGCGAAGCCCAGGAACTCGATGTTGATACTTTAAGCCACGAAGCAGGCCCCGCCCAGCTCGAAATCAACTTCAACCATGGTGACCCGCTGGAACTGGCTGATCAGGTGTTCCTGTTCAAGCGCACCGTGCGCCAGGCCGCTTTGAAGCATGATGTCTATGCCACCTTCATGGCCAAGCCGCACGAAAATGAGCCCGGTTCCTCGATGCACATTCACCAGTCGGTTATGGACGTAAAAACCGGCAAAAACATTTTCACGGGGCGCGATGGTAAACCCACCAAACAATTCCTAAATCATATTGGTGGGCTTCAACGCTACCTCGGCGCGGCTTTG
>JAGWUY010000003.1 GCA_028868255.1 Alphaproteobacteria bacterium
TGAAAAATAGGCTTGCCACAGGCTCCTTACTTAATACATGATAATGATCATGGTAGAACAGTTGCGCAGCCTGCCGCACGCCGTTCGCATTTTGAGAAAGAATCAATACCTCTTTCATCAAGGCGATGTTGTGACATCGATGTTCCTGATCGAAGCTGGTGAAGCGCGCTTGATCAGGAGGCATCTGGATGGCCGTACTGTCATACTGCAAAGGGCACTGGTTGGCTCGGTGCTGGCCGAGGCATCACTGTTTTCCGAGTCCTATCATTGCGACGCTGTTGCAAATACGAGGCTCACAGTTCGGGTGATACGCAGAGATCAAATGAAAGCAATGTTTGAAAATGACAAAGCATTTGCCTCCGTTTGGGCCAGCCATCTTTCAGACGAAGTCCGCCAGGCGCGGCTGCGCGCCGAGATACTCTCACTCAAGACAGTATCAGAACGACTTGATGCATGGATCGCAGACAAGGGCACCATGCCAGCCAAGGGATATTGGAAAACCGTTGCGCAAGATATCGGAACCAGTGCCGAGGCGCTCTACCGCGAAATCGCAGCGCGGCGTGCGCGTTAGAATTACGGTGGAATTACGAGTTACGGTGACACCCCTGGACTGCACCCCATAACTGAGACACGCTAATTCGGTTACAGTGGTTGTCATGGTGCGTTTTACTTGGGTTTGTTTTGAACGAAGGCAGTTTCGAATTCAAGCGGCGAACGGTAGCCAAGGGCAGAATGCAGCCGTTCACTGTTATAAATGTTGGCGATGAAGTCATCGATGCGTGTGCGGGCATCGGTGATGCTCGTGAAGGACCGTGCGTTCAACTCTTCATATTTGAGTGTCTTCATGAAGCTTTCGGCCTTGGCGTTATCGAACGGATTGCCAGGCCTCGACATCGAGACAGCGATGTCATGGTCAGCAAGGCGCTGCCTGTAGTCGTTGGACGCATATTGGATGCCGCGGTCGGAGTGATGGATGAGACTTCCCTTTGGCGGCCTGCGGGTGTCGAGAGCCTGATCGAGCGCCCTCATGGCCAATGATGTGCCAAGCCCTTCCGACAAAGCCCATCCGACAGCGCGTCTCGAGAAGGCGTCGAGGATGACAGCGAGATAGGCGAAGGCACGCGCCAGATGCACATAGGTGATATCAGCCACCCAGATCTGATCCGGCCCTGAAGGCACGAGGCCGCGCACCAGATTGGGCACGATGATGATGTCCTCTGGCTTGCCTTTGGGAGGTACAATGAAGGGCTTTCGTCGTTGAGCGAGTAAGTTGTCTTCACGCATAAGTCTCAGAACACGCTTGGCATTTACGATATGGCCCTGCCGTCTCAGAGTTGCTGTCACGCGCCTGTAGCCATAGTATTTATGCTTCAGGCAGATGTGTTGAATGGCATCTGCAAGGGCATGATCGGCTGCATCCGGATCGCTCTCCTCGCGATGACGATAGAAGCTCGCGCGTGAGATGCCTGCCAGCCGGCACAGCCGCTGCACATCGGCTTCAGGGTGCGCGGTGCTCATGGCTTTGATCGCTTCGAAGATGGCTTGACGGCTTTGCCTTGCGGAGCCTTCTTCTCGAGCGTGCGCAAGGCTTGTTGAAAAAAATCGAGTTCCATCTGCTGTCGCCCGATCATCAACTCCAGTTCGACGATGCGCGCTCGTGCCACAGCAAGTGCACCACTGCCAGTTCCCGTCATCGCAACAGCCCTGAGCTTCAACCGTCCGGGCTTCCGCCCGCGCTTGCGGTTTAGGCCCTCAATGCCCATGGCGTTCCAGGCCCTGATCCAGTCATGCAGCGCCTTGCGCGTGACACCGATGTCCCGCGCCACAGGCAATACACCTTCGCCGCGTTCGACCCGTTTGATGGCTTTGATCTTGAAGGACACAGGATAAATCCCACCCTTCGATTTGCTCGCTCTCTTCAGCACAGTCTTCCTCTCCTCAGGTTGACTGTAACCGAATTAGCGTGTCTCAGTTATGGGGTGCAGTCCACCCCACTTAATCGACATCGCCACATTTGGTTGCTAAGCTGTTACTTATCTAGGCTTGCTCGTGTTGTTGACCCCACTATGCCTCATCATGTGGCCCAACGTGGCAATGGCGGCGCACGCGTGTTTTTCTCAGACGATGATTGTGCCTATTATCTTAAGCTTCTCAAAGCCGCTTGCATGAATGAATAATTGCACTGTTTAGGTTATGTTTTGATGCCCAGTCATGTCCATCTTCTCCTCGTGCCGCGCAATGAAACCAGCCTCAGCAAAGCCATGTCTGCCGTGCACCGCGCCTATGCTGGCCATTTGAACGCACACAGAAAAAAGACAGGGCATTTTTGTCAAGGCCGCTTTGGCTGCGTAGCCATGGATGTGGAACACGCATTGGATGCGCTAAACTATGTAGTTCTGAACCCTGTGCGCGCCAAGCTTTGCGCAAAAACCGAGCAATGGAAATGGTTCTCAGCCAAGGCCTATCTCAAAGGCTATAATGATGGACTGACAAAGACGACAGAAATGCGAGAAATCTGTCCTGATTTGAAGTCCCTGCTGGTGCCAAGCGCCGAACAAGAGATGGCAGAAAAGCTGATTCGCCGCGCCGAAACCAGTGGCCGCCCCTTGGGGAGTGCGGCGTTCCTCAGCAGACTCGAACGCCGGCTCGGCCGCCCCCTCATCCCCGCTAAACGTGGGCCAAAGCCTACAATGAAGGTGAATTAAGTGGGGTGTCACCATAATCTACCTTATATTGCCGTGTGTGATCCGACGGAATAAGGTGTGCAGATTATTGTCGTCTTCCATGCGGCACAAGACTTTCCAAGGAGCAGCTCCTGAAAGCATTGACTTGTAGTCCTAGGGAGTGTCACCGCCATTCACAGCAATTCCTATTACCCAAGTCGGTTCAATGAGGTCGGGACTACCCGACCTCGCGTTATCTTTAACCCACTATGGCACCATCGAGGCTGAGCGGACTAGACAACCTCATCGACCTCAGCGACCATGGTTCTTTTCATCCAAACGGCGAATTTCACGCTGATCCAACGTCTTTTCCATTGCTGGCGACGCCTCATAGTTTGAATCAATCACGTTGGCCGTTGGGACAATCTTGAGGCGACGCAGAGCTGGAACTGAATTTTTGATATGACTGTTTTTTTCAAACAGCGCGTTGCTGTTGTGCGAATAGCCATTGCCAGCAAATGCTGCACCTGAAAAAGCGCTGAGGACTGCGAGGGCAAGAATGATTTTTTTCATGATAGTCTCCTAAATTCTAATACGGCCTGTCGAAGAATTCATTTTCTTCGATAACAAACGTTGTACTCATCACGCATGGCTTTGATGTGTCGCTCCACTTACAACGCGTCAAAGTTTAGGACATGTTGGGATTGTGATGGATTACGATGACAGCCCACTCTATTGACATCGCGAAAGAATTCCATCCGTCGCTTCGCGACAGCTTCGCTAGAGGAGAAGCGCAAAATGGTCTGACTAAGCGCTGGTAATCCCCCTTTTCCACTGGAGAAGGTGCCCGACCAAGTTACGCCGAAGCGAAGCCTCAGCTTCGCCTAGGCGAGAGGGCGGATGAGGTTCCTAACCCCTCTGCAACAGCCCCACAAAAACCTTCGCCCCATTTCCCGCCAACGAAACCACCTGCTCATGCGCGGCTATCGCTGCGTCACCCTTCTGCAGCCTCACTGCCCCATCTGGCCCGCTCAACACCACCTTGCCTTCCAGCGCCATGAACACGGCCTCAACTCCTGAGAGATCAAGGCTCTCCATGCCATTCACTTTCAACACGCTGGCTTGCGATTGATATTTGCCGCGCGCGGTGAACAGGTTGAGATCATAACATGGGCCATTCAACAGCTTGCAATTGAGCGGCACATCGCAGGCGAAACTGTGGGGTATATGGCTTTCATGCACCTGCAAAACATGGCCGCCTTCAAACACCAAATCAAGCCCATTTCCCTCCAGCTGCATGAACACCCGCTCCATGCCGGGATAAATCGAGAATGGCACATCGGCATCGATACGCGCCTTGGCAAAGCGCCAGTGAAAATCCGCCGCCCCTTCCGGCCTGTAGGACGCGATTTCCCACGACACGCCCATGCCATTGCGCCAGCGCCCTTCCACAAACTTATCCTGGGCGATCAATCGCAACATCTCTGGCCTCTTTTCATTTCCCGCCGTTCCCGCCAATATGGCCACATGAACAGCACCCCACAATCCATCCACGATATTGCAATCGACCCCCGCAATGCCAGCATTTTGATTTCAGTCAATGGTGAATTATTCCCGCGCGACAAAGCCGTGGTTTCGGTTTTTGATTCCGGATTTATTTTGGGCGATGGCGTGTGGGAAGGCTTGCGCCTCGTCAATGGTGGCGTGCCCTTTTTGCGTCCTCACATCGAGCGCCTATATGAAGGGGCCAAGGCGATCTATATGGATATTGGCCTCTCGCCTGATGCAGTGGTGAAGCGCCTGTTTGACGTGATCGACGCCAACAAAATGGTGGATGGCGTTCACATTCGTTTGATGGTCACACGCGGCGTGAAGGCAACCCCTTATCAAGACCCGCGTGTGACCGTATCTCCCGCCACCATCGTGATCATTCCTGAACACAAAAACCCGAACCCGGAAAAATTCCAAAAGGGCTTGAGCCTGCACACCGTGAATGTGCGCCGCGGCTATCCCGATGTGCAAGACCAGAAGCTTAATTCACATTCTAAGCTAAATTGCATAACCGCTTGTATTCAAGCCACAAATGCGGGGGCTGATGAAGCCCTGATGCTCGATCCACATGGTTTTGTGGCCACCTGCAATTCCACCCATTTCTTCGTCGTGCGGCGTGGTGAAGTGTGGACATCCACCGGCCAATATTGCATCCCCGGCATCACCCGCGGCAACATGATCCGCCTGTGCCGTGATTTGGGCATTCCGATTTTTGAAAAATCTTTTTCGCTCTATGATGTCTATGGCGCGGACGAAGCCTTTGTCACCGGCACCTTTGCCGGGGCCACACCCGTGCGGGTGATTGATGGACGACCTGTGCGCAATCCTCTGTGTACGGATGAATGGTCAGGGCCCGGCCCCATCACACGCAAATTGTCAGAAGCCTATAAGGCCCTGTCCAAAGCCGAAGCGACGCGCAGCCTCTGATGCTGTCTTTCATTTTCGCCTCTATCCTGATTGAGTTAACACCCGGGCCCAACATGACTTGGCTTGCGGTGCTGGGCGCAACACGTGGCCGCGCCGCAGCACTCTCTGCTGTTGGCGGGGTTTGCTTGGGGCTGGCCTTTGCAGGCTTGGTGGCGGGACTTGGCCTCACCGTGTTGTTTGACAATTTCCCCTCACTGATCACAGCGCTGCGCTGGGCCGGAACACTTTATCTTTTCTATCTCGCCTATGATGCTTGGAGCGAAGCCAGCACCATTGAAAAAATCGAAACGAAATCCAACAGGGCCTATTTCACTCAAGGCCTGATCAGCAATGTGCTGAACCCTAAGGCCTACTTGTTTTATGCGGCAATCTTACCGCAATTCCTGTCCATCACCGAGCAACCGCAACAGGAAATCGCATTGCTCACCACTGTCTATGTAGCAATTGCCACCCTTATTCATGCCGCCATTGCTCTGGCGGCGGGAAGCATTTCAAACTGGTTGCAACATTCGCCGCAAGCCGTCTTGGTACAGCGTGCAATGGCTATAGCGATAGCGCTTGCTGCCATCTGGTTCTTCATTTCAACAGGAAATCTAAAATGACCCACACCAATATTGCCCACACTAACATTGCAATGTGGTCTGGCCCGCGCAACATTTCCACTGCCATGATGTATAGTTTTGCCAACCGGGACGATTGCGTGGCCTGGGACGAACCGTTTTACGGGGCCTATCTGCGTGAAACGGGCCTTGTGCACCCCATGACCAAGGAGATCATCTCGGCCATGGAATGCGATTGGCGCAAAGTTGCAGATACCTGCCTCGCCCCAGCGTCAAAACCCGTGTTTTATCAAAAACACATGACCCACCATATGGTGCCGCAATTTGACCGCAGCTTCATCACCACACTCACCAATGCCTTCCTCATCCGCTCGCCCGAAAAGGTTTTGGCATCTTATGCCAAGAAACATGATGAAGTAACGCTGCATGCGATAGGCTTTGTTGAACAAGCTGAAATTTTTGATCGAGTTGCTGATCAGTTGGGACACGCACCCCCAGTTGTAGATGCTGAAACTCATCTGAAAGACCCGCAGGTGAGTTTACAAAAACTATGCCGCGCACTTGGCATTCCCTTCCATGAAGCTATGCTGCACTGGCCCCAAGGCCCGAAACCCTGTGATGGAGTGTGGGCCCCACATTGGTATAATGCCGCTTGGGAATCGACAGGCTTTGCAGCACCTTTGCCTAAGACTGTTGAGCTTGATGACACTTTGAAAAGGCTAGCGGACATTGCCCGCCCCTATTATGAGAAGTTGAAAGTCTTTACACTTTAACTGCGGAGAGTATCCATGGTTTTGATGTCACAAGTTCTTGCTGCTCTGCTCGCTGTCGAACATTTTGCCATCATGTATGTTGAAATGTTCTTGTGGGATAAGCCATTTGGCCTCAAGGCCTTTGGCCAGACGCCCGAACAAGCGCGTGCATCCAAAGTTCTCGCTGCCAATCAAGGCCTTTACAACGGCTTTTTAGCGGCTGGCCTTTTGCTCAGTTTGGTCTACACCAACCGTGCAGGCCAGATTTTCTTTTCCGCTTGTGTGCTAGCTGCTGGCATTTATGGTGGCTTGACAGCCAAGCGCTCGATTTTATTTGTGCAAGCCCTGCCCGCAGCCTTGTGTCTGATAACTTTGCTGTTGGCCAAATAAAAAGGCCGGGAAATTCCCGGCCATTCTGAAATCACTTTTTTTCTTGGTTTTTGTCTTATCGAGAAAGCGCGTGTGCCGCCATGCGTCCGGCCAAATCCGGCATATGGGGTTTCGCCGTTGGCGTTTCTTTTTCCACCAGCAATTCAACTTTGCGCAAATCGGCCTCTGCCTCTTTTAGGCGTTCGATCATCGCTTCGTGTTGATCGCGCAATTCGCCAACGGTTTTCAAAATATTGTCGCGGCGGCCACGCACCGATTTGGCGGCCATCGAATAATTGACATTATTAGGGTCTGTCACGCCGGTGCGTTGCTCTTCAAATTTCACATGATTGTCGAGATCGTCATGCTTGCGCATCAAATCCTGAATCATCAAATCCGTATCAGCCACTTGCCTGCGGCAATCTTCAACCCGAAAGCGGTTTAACCGCAAAAGGCTATCACGAGAACGCATGTTACCCACCCTTACTCAACTCACTAGGCGATCAATTTCGCCAACTGACGCATATCGACTCTATTCACGATTCTCCGAATCACTTAGCAGTGGAGAAACGTTGTTCCTGAGCATCATGTACAAGCAGGTTTAAGGCCAGGTAAATTGCGTCCTAACAATTGGTTAGCGCGCAACCTATAAATGCCAAACGGCACCAAGCCCCTATATCTAGGGGGCCGCGCCAAATAACCGCTATAGGTTGTGTCTGAGTGGTTAAAATTTGAGAGCGGCTCATTAGGTTTTGTTAACCTTTATAAGTCTATCTTAAAGATCAGAGTTAATGGTTCGCGAAGTTGGCATCCCAAAATGGGGCTGGCGGGAAAATTCAGATTCCTCAGGCGACGAGGGATCGACAGAGAAGGGGATTCGCATGCGCGTTTTGTTGATCGAAGATGATACAGCAACTGCTCAATCAATTGAGCTGATGTTGAAGTCGGAAGGATTTAACGTCTACACCACTGATTTGGGTGAAGAAGGCGTCGATCTGGGCAAGCTTTATGATTACGACATCATCCTCCTCGATCTCAACCTGCCTGATATGTCGGGCTATGAAGTATTGAAATCGCTGCGCGTCTCGAAAGTTGGCACGCCAATCCTCATCCTCTCTGGTCTGGCCGGCATTGAAGATAAGGTGAAGGGTCTGGGCTTCGGCGCTGATGATTACATGACCAAGCCTTTCCACAAGGATGAGCTGGTAGCACGCATTCATGCTGTTGTGCGCCGCTCCAAGGGCCATGCCCAATCCGTTATTCTCACCGGCGAATTGCTGGTGAACCTCGATACCAAAACTGTTGAAGTGGGTGGCCAACGCGTGCACCTGACCGGCAAAGAATATCAGATGCTGGAACTTCTCTCGCTCCGCAAGGGCACAACCCTCACCAAAGAAATGTTCCTCAACCACCTCTATGGCGGAATGGATGAACCCGAACTCAAAATCATTGACGTGTTTATCTGCAAGCTGCGCAAGAAGCTGGCCAATGCCGCCGAAGGCAAGAATTTCATCGAAACCGTCTGGGGCCGTGGCTATGTGCTGCGTGAAGGCGCCCCGCCCATGCCGGGCCAGGACGAAGAAGAGATGCTGCGCATCGCTTAAGCGATTGGGCTTTTCGCTGAAAAGTCAAAATCGCCGATGGTTATCCTCTCAAGAACGATACTTTCAAAACCCGGAAATTCAGTTCGGGTTTTCTAATTTCAATCCGCGTCAAGATTTTAAGCCTAGATTGTCTTAATATTAAGATAGCTTTAGGAATTCAATCGACTGCCAAACGGAAGTCGGCTAACTCAGTCTCAAGCATGGTGTGAGGCCAACGCCATAGCCAGTTTGTGAGTGGGTTGGGTATAGCATGGCAAAGCATCGATGCTTTAAGGCATTGCAAGCCGCTGTTTTATCTTGTGTCGTAGTGTCTGCTTCGACACAAGCGAAGGACGGGTTGCATGACCCCATAGTTGAACCAAGCTGGCGAGCCAGTGTGGTTCCAGCAACGTCCGCAATTCCACCTCAGTTCGTCATGTTGGCTTTTGACGGCGGTATGGACAATGACTTCTGGCAACAATCCCGTGATTTTGCAGCTGCCAACGACGTCAAGTTCACTTATTTCGTCAGCTGCGTATATTATATCGCTGATGCTGATAGGAAAACCTATATTGAACCCCGCAATGGCCCAGGTAAAAGCTCTATCGGTTGGGGCGGGAAGCCAGCCGACATAGCCGAGCGCTTGAAGCAAACGGCTTTGGCTAAAGCTGAGGGCCATGAGATCGCATCACACGGCTGCGGCCATTTTGATGGCGGCAAATACAGTGCAGAAATGTGGACAAGCGAGTTCACGCAATTCAACACCATTATGGCAGAAGCTTGGAAACGCTATGGCGCAGGAACAGAACCTGTTGGTTGGTCTGACTATTTTCAAAACCAATCATATGGCGGCTTCAGAGCGCCCTTCCTGTCATTCAACAAAGATGCGCTTTGGTCATCCTTGACGCGTTTGAAATTCGTCTATGACACCTCGGCCCCATCTCGCGCCGGTGATTGGCCGAAGAAAGATGGCGCACTGTGGGAGTTTCCATTGGTGGGCCTTCGCATTGCGGGCAGCCGCGCCAGCACACTCAGCATGGATTATAATTTCTATGTTGCGCAAACCCAAGCTGTGCGTGGCAACCCCAAAAACTTTCAACTTTATGAAGACCAGATGTTCAACACCTATATGGCCTATTTCAAGGCGTCCTATTACGGCAACCGAGCACCCCTGCATATCGGCCACCATTTTGCACAATGGAACGGTGGAGCTTACTGGAAGGCTTTGCAGCGTTTCATCAAAGACGTTTGCAATTCTAAAGCTTATCCAGATGTAAAATGCACCAACTATTCAGAGCTGGCAGACTTTATGAACGCTCATGTGGCAGAACTTGATAATTACCAGAAAGGCAATTTTGCATCGCCCCCAACAGCGCCAACAGCTGCTGTGCAAACCGAATCCCAGCCCCTATCCACGGTTGAACTTCACAAGACTTGGGCAATTGACCCTGTTCAATCTCATACCAACTGATAAATTGACCTTAAGCTGCCGCGTGTGCCGCGGCTGCATTCTTAGCAGTGACCAAAATTGCATTTTCGCCATCCACCGCCATAACCAGCTTGAGATCTAAAGCCTCACCCAATATTCTGGCATAATAGGGTTGGATCAAGCGCGCATCCAAATTGCTAAGATCAGTGCTGCCCTCAAGCACGGAAACCATAGCCTCCTTCAATTTGGCGCGATCACCCTGGGCCCGCACCGAAAAACCAGCGCCTTCGGTTGCTGCCGTGATAACGCCCCCGCGAGGCAAGCCTTCAATCGCCAGCAACAGCATGTTCAACAACAGTTTAACTTCTTGCTTGGGGCGGTTTTCGCGCGGCACTTGCCATTCCAACTTGATTTTTTCATCGCCCACAAAGGCTTTGGCAATTTCACCGGCTTCACCCATATCAATATGCGCGCCAGCTGATCCAGATGCGCCAAAAGCGATGCGACAGAACTTCAGCTTAGCAGTCGCCACATTTGCCGCACGGCGCACCATATCCAAAGCCGCCACTTTTGTTTCCTGATCATTTTCAGGATCATCCATCAACTCTAACCCGTTTGCGATAGCCCCCACTGGTGAAATCACATCGTGGCACACGCGTGAGCACAACAAGGCCGAAAGATCGAGGTCAGATAAGCGCGTAAAGTCAGTCATGGCTGGGTTCCAAAGTGATTCGTGTCATAGCTATATCAAATTCGAACTCCTAATGCCGCATTGACGAAAGCCCTAAATTGGGGCCATAGACCGCAAAATTCTCAAAGAGCTGAGGTTTCTGTGACCAGCCCCAAACTTTCCCCTAACGCCTTGATCTTGGCCGACCTTGCGCGGCGCGCAGGTGCTTTGATCATGGAAATCTATGGGACCAATTTCAGCGCCGAAGAAAAAGCCGATCTTTCACCTGTTACCATCGCTGATGAACAGGCCGAGATGATGATCTTGGCGGGATTAAAAAAGGCATTCCCTGACATTCCCGTGATCGCCGAAGAATCTGCCGCCACTGGGCGCATCCCCAAGGTGAATGACCAGTTCTTCTTGGTGGATCCGCTGGACGGCACCAAGGAATTTTTATCTCGCAATGGTGAGTTCACCGTTAACATCGCCATGGTAAAAAATGGCGTGCCTGTTTTAGGCGTGGTCTATGCCCCTGCCTTATCAAAGCTGTATGTGGGCGAACTGGGGCTTTGGGCGGCCATGGCCGACATCAAGCCAACCGAACCACTTATCTCCGCCACCTGGCAAAAACTCGCGGTACGCCGCCTGCCCGCCGAGGGTGCAACCGTATTGGCCAGCCGTTCCCACCGCGATGCCGAAACCGAGGCTTATCTCGCCACACTTCAGGTGAAGAAAATCATTGGCGCTGGCTCATCGCTCAAATTCTGTTCGATCGCTGCTGGCGAAGCTGATATTTACCCCCGTTTTGGCCGAACAATGGAGTGGGATACAGCTGCCGGCCAAGCCGTCTTAACGGCAGCTGGCGGTAAAGTTTGCACCACCGACAACCAATCGTTGTGCTATGGTAAAGTGGCACGCGGTTTTGATAATCCCGCTTTCATTGCTTCGGCATAGAACATTAATTTTCATTTTATTAACCAAGTTGAAAGCCGAAACAGGCAATACCACACCAAGGACGGAATTCTGCCTTGAGTGCGCCCCTTTTGCAGGCGATTGCTGAGGCTTCACAGCGTTGAGGGTGACATGATGAAAAAGCTTTTTGGCACTGTTGCATTGGCATTGGCCATTGGAGCCACGGGTCTGGCCTCGCCCGGGTTTAGCCAAACCACCAACTCGGTGGCAAGACCTGCCAGAAGCACCACCTATTCGAGCCAAGAGATTATCGCCCAAGGTCACCAGTTTTTCGGCAACACCACCCGCGGCTTGGCCGAAGCCATTGAATATGTTTTCCAGAACCAAGGTGAACCCACAGCTTATATTGTGGGCGAAGAAGGTGCTGGTGCTTTCATCGGCGGTTTGCGCTATGGCGAAGGCACAATTTATTACAAGAATGGTGCAAAAAAACACATTTACTGGCAAGGCCCATCAATTGGCTTTGACTTTGGCGGTAATGGTTCACGCAGCCTGACACTGGTTTACAATTCACAGTCACCAGAGGATCTATATGACAGGTTCGGCGGAGTTGAAGGCTCAGCCTATTTGGTGGGTGGCGTGGGTGTGAACTTCCAGCGCAAAGACAACATCACTTTGGCTCCTATCCGCACCGGTTTAGGCGCGCGCCTTGGCGCAAACATCGGCTACCTTAAATATTCCAAGCGCCCGACTTGGAACCCCTTCTGATTGCTGTAACGCCATCGTGACAGGTTTAAAAAAAATCTGCCGCAAAACCCCTGTCTCCCCCTCGCGGTAAACCCTAATCCGCGTTAACACTAATGCTACGCTTTGCTAGTGCAACTGTCGGTCGCATGTTAATGCTGAACAGATGGTAAATTGTGGGTGCGGTTATGTCTCAAACTGAGACTTTGATGTTGGTGGCTTTGGGTTTTGCGCTGGCTTTGCTGGTAGCACTGCTGTTTGGCCGGGCCTTGTGGAATGTGGCCATCACTTTGGGGGCCAGACGCAATGCCAAGAACATTCCAATTCAGATGTTAGAGCTGCAAGCCGATCGTGACCGATTGCGGGCCGAACACGCCATGATGGCCCGCAAACTGGAACTGCGTTTGGAAGACATCAAAGCCCGCATGACAGAGCAAATGGCCGAAGTCTCTCGCAACCGGAACCGTGTACAATCCCTGATCGAGCAACTGGAGGAGCGCGAAGCCAAATTGGCAATCCGTGACCGAGAATTGGCCAACATGGCCACGCAGCTTGATGTTCATAAAGCGGACATAGAATCCAGTTCACTTGTTATTGCGCGCCTCACCCAAGAAGCAGCCACAAAAGATCAAGAAATTGCCAAATTGGCGCAAAGCGTGTCTCAACTCAGCCTGCATCTGCGCGAGAAAAATGGCACCATTGGCCGCCTGAATGAAGAACTGCACACAAGCTTGCATCTTAGCAACCCGTCACTGAAAAATGGCGCCGCCCCCGAAGCAGGCGAAGATAAGTTGAAGCGCCGCATTGCTGAACTCACGTCAATTTCCGCAGAGATGAGCAACTCCGGACACGCCAATACGCAGTCGCTACCATCTGGTCTCACCACGCCTCAAACTGTTGATGTGCCCAGTCGCCAAGCTGCACTGAACGGTAAGGTTAGCGCTACCGAGCGGGAGTCAGAGGCGATGGCATTGGAACTCAAAGCTCTTGACGAAATGCTCGACAAGAAACTGGGTGCGCCAAAAACCGAAACTGCTGAAAAGAAATCTTCCCGCGCCAATATCATCTCTCTGGCTCAACGCATTCGCGCCTTGCAAGGTGGCGGGTCTGCTGAATAGGCCGAGCTTAAGTGCTGGCCAGCATCGTCCATATCGCCAACAGGGGCTGTTCAGCGATAGATGCCATGGCATGTTGGATGCCCGGACTGTTGTGGAATGTACCGCCAATGCCCGGAATACGCCAAGCTTCATCACCATGCTGAAAATGACTGTCTGATAAAACCATATACAGCTCTTCTGGCGGATGCGTATGATCAGGATAGCGCACATCGGGCGCCATCAGAGAAACACCGACGGTGACATCACTTCGCTCTTCCAAACCGCCCAACCCAATGATCACTGCATTTGCATGGCCTTCAAGCCAATTTTCTGAGGCATGAGGGCCGCTGGACGCGCGCCGCTTCCAAGCCAGTTGTGGCTCTATAACTTCAAAGGCTTTTGCCAGTTCCGCCACTTGAGGCCGTGCGCGCGCATTTGCAAAGGCTATTTTCAAGTGGGAGCAAACAGGAAGCGACATCGCTATTGGCTGCACGCGCGTGCCCGGCACTTCAAGCGCTGAAAACAATTTTGTGATGAATTGAGTTTCCGTTTCAGGCTTCGTCGCCGCTGCAAAAGATGCCTGCAATGCAACCACAAAATCTTGCAGAGACCTATCTCTCATGTTCTGCCCCTCCCCCACACGATACAAAACGTCTACTTGACTCTTCTAAAAATATACATAATGTATTATGAAAGACTTTCATGTTCTGAGTTTTATGCACCATGCCCGCTTTCCAATTCCCCGGTCTCAACCTTGCTCTGGCCACACCGTTTGATGCTGCGGGCAGCATTGATCATGCACGACTTGAACGCAACATCGAATCCTATCTGGCTGCGGGTGTGAAAAGCTTTGTGCTCAGCTCCGGCACAGGCATGCATGTTTATCTCTCTGCTGATGAATCCCGAAAGCTGGTTGAGCACGGGGCGAAAATCATCAAGGGCCGCGCCAAAATCATTGTGCAAACCTCAGCACTCATGGTGGATGACGTTTTTGAACGCACAGGCCATGCCAAAGGCTGCGGGGCTGATGGTGTGATGGTTTTGCCCCCTTTCTTTGAAGGCGCAACCGAAGACGATGAGTTGGTGGCTTTTTACGCCAAGGTCGCCAGCGCGGGCCTACCTGTGATTGGTTACAATGTGCCACAAGCCGTGGGCGTGGCCATCACCCCTCAGTTATTGAACAAGCTGTTTGAAATTCCAAATTTCTGCTCGGTCAAAGATTCAAGTGGTGACTTGGCACAGCAGGCCAATCTGATCCGCACGGGCCACCCGGTGATGAATGGCGCAGACAGTTTGGTGCCCTATGCGCTGTATGCCGGCTGTTCAGGCCTGATCTGGGGTGGTGCCAATTTTGCCCCCCGCACCTGCCTGGCCATGGTGGCCGCCGCCACCGCCCACAAGTGGGAAGAAGCGCGCAAGCTCTGGGACATGCTGGCTCCCGCCATGTCCCTGATTTGGGAGGGCGATTATGTGAAGAAAGTCTATGCCGCGGCTGAAATCATGGGCTACGGCGCCGGTCAGCCACGCCGACCCTTGTCTGTACTCTCAAGCCATGCGGAGCCTGCCTTGCGCATGGCGCTTCAAGGTCTTGTACAGTCTGAAAAATCCCTCTCATAGTTGAATAAATTCATAGGAATCTCCCGCCCCATGCCCCAACGCACCAAGCCCATGCATAACGGATTAAAGCCAACAGCGCCCGCAGTTGCAGCATCGCCGATTGGCAAGAAAACGCTGTGCATCGAAGATCTGCGCCGCCGCATCCTCACGCAGGCCATTCCGCCGGGCGAATATCTGGATGAAGTGGAAGTGGGCAACACCTATGATATTTCTCGCCCGCCTGTGCGCGAAGTGCTGCGCCAATTGGCGGGCGAAGGCTATGTGGTGCTGCATGAAAATCGTGGTGCGCAGGTGGCACCCATGTCACATAAGACATTGCGCAACTTCTTTATCGCAGCGCCGATGATTTATGCGGCCGTGGCCAAGCTTGCAGCACTTCACGCCAGACCTGGCCAAATTGAAGATTTGAAGTATATTCAAATGCGGTTTCGCCAAGCCATCCAGAATGGCGATGTCAACGCGCGCGCCCTGCTGAACGAGCGATTTCACGCGGCGATGGGTGAAATGGCGGACAATGAATACCTCATGCCCAGCCTGCGCCGCCTGCTGATTGATCACACCCGCATCGGCGTTACATTTTACAATCCGCGCACCTCGACCATGATCAAACAGCAAGCCGTTGCTGCCGATCAGCATGATCAGTTCATCAGCCTCATTGAAGCCGGAGATGCAGAGGCTGCCGCCGCCTTGGCCGTGGAACATTGGGAACTTTCACGCGCCCAGATCGAAAGCTTTGTCACCCCCGATAGTATTCAAATGCCGCTCGGCAAGCCGCCGGGCCACAGTCAGTGAGGATCCCATGAAATTTGAAGGAATATATGTGCCGGTTATCACGCCGCATCATGATGATGGCAGCATAGACCGCGAAGGCTTTGCCAAGATGGTTGAATTTCTCATCGCATCCGGCGTGAACGGCATCATCAATGGTGGTTCAACAGGTGAATACTACGCCCAGTCCATGGCTGAACGCGAAGAGATGGCCAAGCTTTCAAAGCAAATCATCGGCAAGCGCGCGACTTTGATCATTGGCACTGGAGCAATTCAAGTGGCAGATTCCATTCGAATAGCAGAGCTTGCGGCAAAGATCGGAGCTGACGCCATTCTTGTGGGCTCCCCGCCCTATGCCGTGCCCACCGAGCAAGAAAACGCCTTGAACGCTCTGGCGATTGACCGGGCGGCTGATCTGCCCATCATGCTCTATAATTATCCGGGTCGCATGGGCATCAATATGGGCGAAGCGTTTTTAGACCGCGTGGGCCGCAGCCGCAAT
The DNA here is from genome assembly GCA_028868255.1 of Alphaproteobacteria bacterium. Taxonomy (GTDB): domain Bacteria; phylum Pseudomonadota; class Alphaproteobacteria; order Rhizobiales; family Aestuariivirgaceae; genus Aestuariivirga. Next base: position 16,145 of record JAGWUY010000003.1, read on the forward strand.
TTTTGCGCCATCAAGGAAAGCTCTGGCGATATTAACCGCGTGCATTTGCTGGCGCGAGATTACCCACACATTCAAATGTCTTGCGGCATGGATGATCAGGCACTGGAATTTTTTGCCTGGGGCGCACGTTCATGGGTGTGTGGCGGAGGCAACTTTCTGCCGAAAGAACATATCGCCTTATACAAGGCCTGCGCTATCGAAGGCAATTTTGACAAGGGCCGCCGCATCATGTCGGCCCTCTTGCCTTTGATGCGCGTTTTGGAACAGGGTGGAAAATTCGTGCAGTGCATTAAATTTGGCTGCGAAATGCAAGGCTTCCACGCTGGGCCACCACGCCCGCCACTGCGCGCCCTGAACAAGGACGACAAGCGCCAATTGGAACAAGTGGTGCGCGTTCTTCAATCAACCATTGCCCAAATCGCCGCGGAGGCCTGAGATGACTGGATTGCTGACCACTGAAGAATATAAGGCCATTGCCAACAGCCTTTCACTGCCCACCCAAGCCTTTATCGATGGGGCCTTCCGCAGCGCAAAATCAGGCAAGACATTTGATACCCATAACCCCGCCACAGGAAAGGTGCTGGCAAAGATTGCCGCCTGTGACGCCAGCGATGTGGATTTTGCAGTCAACAAAGCGCGTGCCGCGTTTGATGACGGCCGCTGGTCCAAACTGCACCCCAAAGAACGCAAGGAAGCGCTAATCCGCTTGGCAAAACTGATCAAGCGCAACGCCCGCGAACTGGCGGTGATGGAAAGCATCGACAGCGGCAAAACGATTTTCGATTGCGAAACCGTGGATGTGCCTGAGACCATCAATTGCCTGACATGGCATGCTGAATTGATCGACAAGATTTATGATCAGGTATCACCCGCCTCTGACAATCATATAGCCATGATCGTACGTGAGGCGATTGGCGTTGTAGGGCTTGTGCTGCCTTGGAACTTCCCTTTGCTCATGCTGGCATGGAAAATTGGCCCTGCCCTTGCCTCTGGTTGCTCGATTGTGGTGAAGCCTGCGGAGGAAACTTCGCTCACCGCATTGCGCGTGGCAGAACTGGCCATGGAAGCAGGCATTCCCGCAGGCGTGTTCAATGTGGTGCCAGGCTCTGGCCCAGATGTGGGCGAACCCTTGGGCCGCCACATGGATGTGGATGCTGTGTCTTTCACCGGCTCCACCGAAACCGGCCGCCGCTTCCTGCGCTATGCCGCAGAATCCAATCTCAAAAAAGTCACTCTGGAAATGGGCGGCAAAAACCCGGCCATCGTTCTGGATGATGCCGAAAATCTAGATCGCGTGGCGGCACATATCGTCAATGGTGCCTTCTGGAACATGGGCGAGAATTGCTCGGCCTCCTCGCGCCTCATTGTGCAGAAAGGCGTGAAGGAAGATTTGCTGAAGCGCATTCTGGCCCACACCCGCGAATGGCCGATGGGTGACCCGCTGGACCCGGTGAACCGCGTTGGCGCATTGGTGTCACCCGCACATTTTGAAAAAGTGTCAAGCTATCTTGCCAAAGGACCCAAGGTATTGTGCGGCGGCAAAGCCATAGACGGTTTTGTTGAACCCACAATCCTTGACATTTCAGACCGCAATGCCAGCCAAGTGCGAGAAGAAATCTTTGGTCCAGTGCTCTGTGCCCTCACCGTTGAATCCTATGATGAAGCCATCGCTCTGGCCAATGAAACGGAATACGGTCTGGCGGCTTCGATCTTCACTTCAAACGTCAAGCGCGCCCTGCGCGGCGCCCGCGCCATCAAGGCCGGCACCGTAACGGTGAACAGCTTTGGCGAAGGCGATATTTCTACACCATTTGGGGGGTACAAGGCCTCTGGCTTCGGCGGCCGCGACAACGGCATCCACGCCCATGATCAATACACCGAAATCAAAACCATCTGGGTGGATTTGACCGATGATGGCGATCAGGGCGTGGCATGACGCGTTACACAGCAAAACGTATCCCCGTGCACCGGGGGCCGGCTGTCTGGAATGCCCTTCTGCCCGGACAGGATGCGGCCATCACGCTTACAGGCGATGAGACGGCGGATGTGGTGGTGATCGGTGCTGGCTTTGCTGGCCTTTCTGCCGCGCGCCGCCTCACCCAGCTGGCCCCTAAGGCCAAGGTGATTGTGCTTGAAGCAGGACGCATTGCCGAAGGTGCGACGGGGCGAAATGCGGGCTTTATGATCGACCTGCCTCACGCGGTCGGCTCATCTGACTACACAGGCGAAGGCAACGCCGCCAACCGCAAGATCACGGCCTTAAACCGCAAAGCAATCGGCTTTGCCAAAGCCATGGTGGACGACTTTGCAATTGACCGAAATTATTTCGATCCTGCGGGCAAGGTGAATGGGGCGACCACTCAGAACTCAGACGCCCTCAACAAAAGCTATCTCCACCATCTGGGTGAAATGGGCGAGAAGGGCGAATATCTGGATGCCAAAGCCATGGCGGAACTGACAGGCAGCGCTTACTATTTATCAGGCGTCTATACGCCCGGCACCGTGATGATCCAGCCTGCGGGTTATATTCGTGGCCTTGTGCGGGGTTTGCGCAAGGACGGTGTGAAAATTTGTGAGCACAGCCCCGTCCACAAATTTGAGCAAGTGAGCGCAGGCTGGCTCGTCACCAGCGGCACACACAAGGTGAGCGCTGGCAAAGTGATCTTGGCCACGAACGGCCATCTGGAAAGCTTTGGCCTTGCCAAACAGCGGCTGATGCACATTTTCCTTTTCGGTTCGATGACGGTTGATCTGCCCATTGAGGCGTTGAAAAAACTCGGCGGCAAACCACGTTGGGGTGTCACGCCATCAGACTCGCAAGGCACCACCATGCGCCGCATTGATGCTGCCCTCGGCGGCAACCGCATTATGACACGCTCTTGCATCAGCTTCCTTCCTGATATGGAGGTGAGCGAAGGGTTGATGAAGCGTGCTATCGGCGTTCATAAAAAGCGCTTTGCCGCGCGCTTTCCCGCGCTCAAAAATGTGCCGATGGAGCACAGCTGGGCGGGGCACCTCTGCCTTACACGCAATGGCGTGGCGGTGATGCGTGAGGTGGACAAGGGCCTCTATTCAGCGTGCGTGCAAAATGGCCTGGGCACGGTGCGCGGCACACTCACAGGCATCGGCGCTGCCGAATTGGCCTGTGGTGTGGCCAGCGACATCACCCAACATTTTACCTCAGAAGCTGAACCCACCAAACTGCCCCCCCGCCCCTTCTCAACCATCGGGGCCAATGTCTATCTGCGCTGGAAAGAGCGCCTAGCCGCACGGGAGTGAGGCGAATAGAGTGGTGATCCCTGCGGGAGTCGAACCCGCCTTTGCAACGTGAGAGGCTGCCGTCCTAACCGATAGACGAAGGGACCTAAGCGCAATCGGACTTTAGTCCGATTGGCGCGACACGCGAAAGCGTAATTGTGCTTTAGCACAATTATCGCCCTGCGCAATCAAGCTTCCCCGCATTTTACAGAACGCGCGATTCCGCAGGAATTGTCCCGCGCAGCAGTCTCCCCACGTGCGGTTTCGTCCGCAAATGTCCGGCCCGCGTGCGTCCCCTTGGCAATCTTTGCAAAGATTGCCGATTCCCAGCGGCACGCAAATCAAATATCCTCACCGCATAATGAAAACAAAAATCCTCCTCACCGCCCTCGCCCTCGTCGGCCTCAGCACCGCCGCCAAAGCAGAAGGCATCGATTGCACCAAGGCAACAACCGACATCGACAGAGTGATCTGCGCTCATCCAGACATTAAAGCGCAAGATGACACACTGGCAAAACTTTATGCCGTGGCCCGCGTCAACATGTTTGGCAAAGGCCCATCCGGCGAAATTGCGCTTCAAAAGAAATGGCTCGCAAGCCGCAAACAATGTCTGCCATTGGCCGAAGCCAAACGCACGACTTGCATTCTTGATCTATACAAGTCCCGTAATCTTGAACTCGCCTTCTCAACTATGCCCAAGCCACCTGATTTGGCCTTGCAAGTTTTGCGCGACCAGAAAATCGAAACCGAACCCTTCTATGAAGCTTTGACAATTTTCACTTCAGAGCCGGATGGTATAGATTGGTCAACCGCTGCCCTTGCACCAAAACGAGTGAAAATCGAAGCGTTGCTTGGCCCCATGTTCAAAACCATCCATGATGATGCCGCGGCAGATGACCCGAACAAGCATTTTGCGATAGAACTTTTTGATGATGCAGAAATCAAAAACTCGGGCGATGTTTTGAAATCCAGCGGCACATTTGCAAAGTTCTTTCGCGCAGCAACCTATGACAAGGACGCTATTTTACCCTGCGGTACTGTAGTCTCTCACCAAGGTCTGTTGGACGCTACGAATGCCTATTTCGGCGCAACGCCCGATAATTTCATCATCAACAGCAATTGCGAAACCATGGCCCCCGCCACCCCGAAATTCCACGCCCTGTTAAAGCAGATCAATGATCACTGGCCGCAATGTGACGGCACAATCCGGTTTGCAGCCTACCGCCAGTTCGGCGTGACGATTGACCGCGTGCTTTCACCTTCACTGCGCGCAATCGAAGATTTCAAACCAACACCTGCGCCGCGCCCTTTGGATGGTGAACATAAAATCATTGGTGTGCCAAAGGCCGCAATCACCGCAGCAGAAAATGAAATGGCTGCATACTATACAAAATATGTTGGCGCCTCCCCAGCCAAAGCCCGCATTTTCGCCAAGGCCAAAATTGCCGATGTGCTCTATGATGGCCAACAATGTGAGTGATTACATTTGAGTTCGGCACTGCTATAGCCCGCCCATGTCTGAAACCACGCTTGAAACCACCGCCACTGAAACTGCCCGCCTCGACAAAACCTTGGCCACGGCCTTTAGCGATATCAGCCGCGCTCGCTTTCAAAAACTGATTGCGGAGGCTTGCGTGCGCGTGGATGGCAAGGTGGCGGACGACGGTGGCGTGAAGTTAAAGCCCGGCCAATACATAGAAGTCACCATCCCGGAAGCCGCGCCCGCTGAACCACAAGCCGAAGCCATCGATCTCGACATCGTCTACGAAGACAAACACTTGATCGTCATCAATAAGCCTGCTGGCCTCGTGGTGCACCCCGGCGCTGGCAATGAAAATGGCACCTTGGTGAACGCCCTGATCGCCCATTGCGGTGCATCACTGTCTGGCATTGGCGGCGTAAAGCGCCCCGGCATCGTGCATCGGTTGGACAAGGACACCTCAGGCCTTCTGGTGGTGGCCAAGAACGACAAAGCCCATGCCGGTCTTTCTGAACAATTTGCCGCTCATGGCCGCGATGGCCGCATGGAGCGCGAATATCTGGCCTTTGTGTGGGGCAAACCAGAACGGGCGCGCGGAACCATCACCACAGGCCTTGATCGCTCATCCAGCAACCGCCAAAAAATGGCGGTCTCCAATTCCGCCTTGGCCAAAGAAGCGATCACCCATTATCAAGTGGAGGAAGAATTTGGCAAAGCGCCCGTCGCATCGCTGGTGCGTTGCAATCTTGAAACTGGCCGTACCCATCAAATCCGCGTGCATTTGGCGCATATCGGCCACCCGCTTTTGGGTGACGGCACTTATGGTGGAGGCTTCACATCTTCCAAGGTGAAACTAAATCCCGAGGCCCGCCAAAGTCTTAGCTATCTGCGCGGCCAAGCCCTTCACGCTGCCGTCATAGGCTTCGACCACCCGGTAACAGGCAAACATTTGCGGTTTGAGGCCAACTTGCCTTCTTTCCTGTCACAACTTCACCATGATTTGAAGCTGCAATCCAAATTCGAAAAAGAAGCGTAACAATGACAAATCTGTCACTAGAAAAGCTACTTTTAATTTGAAAAACGCTTCCTATATTGATGGAAGCGGGGCCGCCTGAAGACGGCCAAAAAGGACGGGAACTATGGCTAAATCTATGAATTTACCTATGATTTCGGATGGCGAAGGCAGCCTTAACAGGTATTTGCAGGAAATTCGCAAGTTCCCCATGTTGCAGCCGGAAGAAGAATATATGCTCGGCAAGAGCTGGAAAGAGCATGGTGACACGAAAGCCGCCCATAAGCTGATCACCAGCCATTTGCGCCTCGTGGCCAAGATTGCCATGGGCTATCGCGGCTATGGCTTGCCAATCGGCGAAGTGATTTCCGAAGGCAATATTGGCCTGATGCAAGCGGTGAAGAAGTTTGAACCTGACAAAGGCTTCAAGCTGGCCACCTATGCTATGTGGTGGATCAAGGCTTCGATCCAAGAATATGTGCTGCGCTCATGGTCTATGGTAAAGATTGGCACCACGGCCAGCCAGAAGAAGCTGTTCTTCAATCTGCGCCGCATGAAGAGCCGCATACAGGCCTTGGACGAAGGCGATTTGAAGCCAGATCAAGTCAAATACATCGCCAAAACATTGGGCGTGGATGAAACAGACGTGGTGTCGATGAACCGCCGCATGAGCGGCGACACATCACTGAACGCGCCCCTGCGTAATGATGCAGACGGCGAAGGCGAATGGCAGGACTTCTTGGTGGATGATAGCGCCAGCCAAGAAAGCGTTTTAGTTGATGCTGAAGAAAGTCAAATGCGCCATGGCCTGTTAGGCGATGCTTTGAGCAAGCTCAATGACCGTGAGCGCCGCGTAATCGAAGCCCGCAAGCTGCAAGACGAGCCCGCGACCTTGGATGATTTGTCAAAAGAGTTCAATGTCAGCCGCGAACGCATCCGCCAGATTGAAGTGCGTGCGTTTGAGAAGCTGCAAAAAGCAGTAAAGAACGCGGCCCAAAAGGCGTTGTTGCCAAAAGGCACGCCGTTGTTGACAGGTGCTGGCGCATCATAGCATGGGCCGTTCGAAAATGGATGCCCAGCTTTTGCTTTCAAATTCTCATGCCTCCAACGTCACAATGCGCGATGCGCACCGCATTTGGCGTGGCCGCCAATTCTTGGTTGGTCATGCACACCCGCAAACCTGCTTTCTGCGCGCCAGTGACCAGCCGTTCGAGTTCTTGTGAGCCTTGCAGTGCGCCAAAAACCGTCAGAAGCCGCTCAGCTGACCATTGCGGGTCAATGGCCATCAGCGCCTGCTTGGCCGTTGCCAATTCATCATTTTGGTTGAGATAGGCCGCATTCATAGCCAAGAAATCATTATTCACGGGTGCGGCCTTGGCAGCCTCCTTGGCGAAAAACATAGACCGTTCATATTTGCCAGCATAAAAATATGTCGCGTAAAGTGAAGTGGTGTACCAGTAAGGGTAGTTGGGGTTGAGCTTCAATGCTTTCTCAACGTTTTTGACTGCCGTGTCAGATTGGCCAGCTTGCACCAAAAACATTCCCGTAATAACCAAGATATCAGCATTGGCAGGAGCCAATTTCAAAGCCTTCTGCGCTTCAATCAACATTTTGTTTTGATCATGTTGCAGCGCATAGGCCTGTGCTAAAACGGCGTGAGCTTCGCCATCATTTGGATCAAGTTCAACACCCAGCTTGGCTTCTGAAAGCATCGTCTCAAATGCCGTTCCGTCCTTGTCTTCTCCAAACAGAATTTTCAAGAAATTGTTCCAAGCCAACCCCACATGGGCGCGCGCAAAACCAGGATCGATGGCCAGCGACTTTGCAAACATCTCATCTGCAGTCTTGATATAGGCAGCACTCATTTGATGCGAGGCCTCAAGTCCAGCTTGATAAGCATCATAGGCGCCCCATTGTTGCGAGGGCTTGCGCCGGATGAGGCTGCGAACATTATCCACAGCCACTGCATCGTGGCCAAGCACTGATGTGGCAATGCGGTTGGTAATCTCCGCTTCAACGGTGAAAAAATCGTCCCCTTGCCCTTCGAAGCGTTCCGACCAGATGTGGGTGTTGGTTTTGGCGTCAATGAGTTTGGCAGTTGCACGAAGCCGCCCCGGAAGGGCTTCAAGGCTGCCCTCCAAAACATAATCGACACCCAACGCCTTGCCCACTTCACGAATGTCAACAGCTTTGCCCTTATAGACACCCGTTGAATTTCTGGCGATCACTGCAAAATCCTTGGAGTGGGACAGATCGGTGATCACATCTTCAGTCATCATATTAGCGTAACGATCCCCCTGCGGATCACCACCAAAATTGGCAAAAGGCAAAACCGCAATTGTTGGCAAAATCGCTGGCTGAGGAGTTGGCCTGAAGGTAAAAGCTGTGAGGGCCAACCCCGCAATCACTGCACCAGCGGCAACGCCCCACCAAAACCGACTGCGCATAGATCCGTGAACTGGCAGTCCAGAAGCGGATGTAACTGGCCCCGCAACTGCTGTTTGTGCCTCAAACAAATAGCCGCGCTTGGGCAAAGTTTTGATTATGATATGACAACTGTCATCCAACGCGCGACGAATCTCTGTAATACATTGAACCAAACTATCGTCGGTCACGGCCACATCGGGCCACACTTTGGCCATGAGTTGATCTTTGCCCATCACATGGCCAGCATTTTCGTGCAGAGCTTTTAACACCAAAAGCGACTGCGCTCGCAGCACAACAACAGTATCAGCCCGTGTACCTACCTCACCACGTTGCCAATCAATATAAATTTTGGGAATGTTCGCTGACAACGACTTGCTCAGGCGCTCTGACATAGTATCCGTCTCCCCGAAGGCGATTATCGCCACATTTTCGTTTTTTTCAAAGAAGTGTTTGTGATTTCGGCATAATTTCGGAAATTTTCGGAAGGTCTTCAATATCACATCGGGACGCAATTTTTTCACAGGGGTATGCTTACACTTGTCGATTCTCGGTGGTCTCATTCTCCCCGAAATAGTCTTGGTTTCAAAAACCAACGCTTTTCGTACCGGGACCAAAGGTTGGCAGTTTGTAGTCGCCGCTACGCTTGAGGGCAGCAAGCAAGAGGCATCATGCAACCACCTTAAACCGGTGGGGCGACAAATCTGGAGTTTCGCGCAGCGAAACATCGGACATATCAAGGCCTGTTGTTCAGACCAATCACGCCCCCGGTGTCTGTCAGCAGGCCTTGATTATTTGTTCAATCAATAAAGAGTTGTTGCTGGCGACTCTTCAGCGCGCCCAAAGTTGACCTTGACATCCGGCCCGGAAAAAATCTGATCAGCGTAAAGCACGCCACCTTGCACTACGACGCCTGTAGCCACTTTAACATAGTCGCGGCTCGACAAGGCCTGACGATGCGGCGCACTTTTCACCCATTGTTCAAAAATCCGGCGCGCAGCATCTGGTGCTTCAGCACCGCCATGTGTCAAGCGCGCCGCATTTTCCCCCATGCTGGGCAAAACCATTGCCCCACCACGTAAGGCGCGCATTCGCCCATCAAAATCATGCCCCGTACTTGCGTTGTGCCCCATATATTTATGCTGCATCATATCCATTGCGTGGGCGAGGGCTGCCCCCTGCAGCGCCTCATCTTTGGCTAAAGCAGGCAGGCCTTTGGAGCGACGAAAATTATTTGCTAACTCAAAGAGTTGCATTTCCACAGTAGTCTGCTCCACTGCACGTGCTGCATCCGTCAACCGCGAAACCAATGCGACATAAGTTTCGCGTGCGAATGACGGCGTAAAAACTGCAAGGCCTATAAAGGCAATCACAACCGAACCGAGCAGAATTTTGTAGCGCATTTTCAATCTCCTGTTGGCGGCATGAGCAGTTCCAAAAGGTAAAACGCTCTTAACGCGAATCACCATTAACTTTGGTACAGTGAGATTTGAAATGGAACAAACTGAGGCAAGCGAACTTGATCATCTGCGCAAACTGAATGCGCAGCTCGAAAAGGACATTGCCCATGTGATACGCCATGATCAATTGACCGGGCTGATGAATAGAACATCTTTTGTCACTGAAGTTGATCAGATCATGTCAAAGGCTGATTATTCCACCACCAATGCGGCGATCATCGAAATCGGTATCAGTGGCATCCCGCGCATCGCAGGCTCGCTAGGCCGCCATGTAGCTGATTATGTGATCTCTGCTTTGGCCGCACGTCTAAATGCTATCAAAGATCAAAATAGCCTTTGCTGCCGATTGGACTATTGGAGCTTTGCGATTTTTATTCCGCTGATCCATGATCCACTGGAAGCCCTGACCACCGCCAAGTCAGTGATTGAAGCCTTGAGTGTTCCAGTTGATTGGGTCGATAGGCCCCTGAAAATGGAATTGGGTGCTGGCGTCGCCTTGACCGTCGAAGGGCAACACCAAGCGATAGAGCTTCTCGAAAAAGCTGGACTGGCCTTAAAATCCGCCACAGAAAAAAATGGCGCGGGTTATGCGTTCTTCAATCCGGCCTTGGCGCAAATTGCCATGCGCCGAGCCAATGTATTGCAGGCCCTGCAAGAGTCAGCGGATCAACATCAATTCAGTTTGGATTATCAACCTTTTTACTGCACCAAGACGAGCGAGTTAAAGGGCTTTGAAGCTTTGATGAGAATGAACCACGCGGTGATGGGCACTATCTCGCCGGCAGAGTTTATTCCAGTTGCCGAAGAATCAAGTTTGATCACCAAGCTAGGCGCGTGGGCTTTGGCGGAAGCCTGCCGCGAGGCAACCAATTGGCCAAGCCATTTGACTGTAGCCGTAAACATTTCACCAGAACAATTTTACAGCGGCAATCTGATCACTGATGTGTACAACGCACTCGAGCTTTCAAGCTTCCCCGCTTATCGACTCGAACTTGAGATTACCGAAGGCACCATGCTAAAGGACAGCGAAATGGTGATGTCGCAACTCAGCTCTTTGCGAGACATGGGCTGTGCCATAGTGTTGGATGACTTCGGCACAGGCTATTCCAGCCTCAGTTATTTGTGGAAGTTTCCTTTTTCAAAATTGAAAATTGATCGCTCCTTCGTCAAAGCCTTGGAAGATACGCATCTGGTGCGGGGCATGCTGCGGTCAATCATAGATTTGGCGCGCAATCTGGGTCTTAAGACCACGGCAGAAGGCATCGAGACACCAGATCATGTGGCTGTGTTGAAAGAATTTAAGTGTGACTATATTCAAGGCTATCTCACGGGTCGGCCTGCAGCACAAACCGATTTGGCAGCAATTATCTTGAAAAACTATTCCAGCCAACTGCGAGACCAACCTGAGGCCGCTCGGAACAGCGTGGCCGCCATGCACACAACTTTGCAAGCCCCCTGATTGAGATCATTCTGTGACTAAGACCCCAGCGCCGATTCGGCAAATGCCTGTTACCAAAGCATTCTCACACATTGTGAGCGGTATTGCCCACCACTGGCAAAAAGCCTTGGGCGTGGCGCTGCCTTGGCTGTTGCTTTCAACACTGCTCAATGTGTGGAGCTTTAAAACCCACCCACCCAGCACAAATCCCATGGCCGATTTCAACCTGAATTGGACAGATTGGGCCATTGTTACCATTAGCCTTATTGCGCAAGCATCAGTGGCGGTGTCGTGGAATCAGTTCGTTTTCCAAGACAAACCTATGAATTTGGCAGCCGCTTTCCGCGTCGATAAGCCAGTGTGGCTCTATCTCGGCAGGGTGATTTTCATTGCCCTGCTCTGCACTGTTCCTTTGGTCGCAATAATCATTTCCGGGGCAGTGCTGCCGCGTATCTTTTTCCCCGTAATTGGGGGTCTGTTTGTCCAACTCATCGTCTTTGCGCACCGCATGATGATCAGCCTGCCGGGCTTAGCAATTGGAGACACGCAAACCACCGTCAAACACACGATGGAACTGACGCGTGGCAACAATTTGCGAATCCTCGGCCTCGTCGCCATGGTTTACGCCATGATCCTTGTGGTATTCATGTTGTTCCTCAGCCTAGTGGGAACATTGAATGCTGCCTCACCCAATTTGGGTCTAGTGGCCAGCTTCATCCTCGGTATTCCGGTGCTGTTCCTGCACCTGATGCTGACAACAAATATGCTCACATCGCTGTACGGATATTTCGTCCAAGGAAGAGACTTTTAGTCGGCAAACGGATCCGTCATCAGGATCGTGTCTTCGCGCTCAGGGGATGTTGACAGCAGTGCAATGGGGCATTGAATCAACTCTTCGAGATAGCGCACATATTTAACAGCCTGCGCCGGCAGTGCTGACCAAGAGCGAGCGCCCGCCGTTGTGCCCTTCCAGCCGTCAATGCTTTCATAAATAGGCTTCACTCGGGCTTGTTGATCTTCTGCCGCGGGGAACAGGTCAATGCGCTTGCCATCCAACTCATAACCAACACTGACTTTGATTTCATCGAGCCCATCGAGCACATCAAGCTTGGTGAGCGCAATGCCTTGAATGCCAGAGGTTTTGATGGCTTGGCGTACCAGCACCGAATCAAACCACCCCACGCGCCGCTTGCGGCCTGTGACAGTGCCAAATTCATGCCCGCGCGCGCCAATCCATTCCCCCACATCATTGGCCTGTTCGGTAGGAAATGGGCCAGAACCCACACGCGTGGTGTAGGCTTTGCAGATACCCAACACATAATTCACCGCTGATGGCCCAAGGCCCGAACCCGCTGCGGCCTGCCCCGCCACCGTGTTGGAAGATGTCACATAGGGGTATGTGCCGTGGTCAATATCCAAAAGAATGCCTTGCGCGCCCTCAAACAAAATGCGCTTGCCCTCGCGGCGCATGTCATCCAACTTCGCCCACACGGCATCAGAGAACGGCAAAATCTTCGGCGCAATGTCTTGCAACTGTTTCATCACAGTGGCAGCAGAATGTTCAGGTTTGCCCATGCCGCGCCGCAATGCATTGTGGTGCGCCAACATGCGGTCAATTTTGGGGCCGAGGGTGGAAAGGTCAGCAAGGTCATTCACGCGAATGGCACGGCGGCCCACCTTGTCTTCATAGGCAGGCCCAATGCCGCGGCCTGTGGTGCCAATTTTGCCGTCACCAGCAGCTGCTTCACGCATCTGATCAAGCTCTTGGTGAATTGGCAAAATCAGCGTGGCATTACCGGCAATGCGCAAATTCTCGCGCGAAATGTGAACACCCTGCTTGGTCAGCTTTTCGATTTCAGCAACCAAGGCATAAGGGTCAATCACCACGCCATTGCCAACCACAGAAAGCTTGCCCGGCCGCAAAATGCCGGAAGGCAAAAGCGATAGTTTGTAAGTGATACCATTAATCACAAGCGTGTGGCCCGCATTGTGTCCGCCTTGAAACCGCACCACCACATCGGCGCGTTCCGAAAGCCAGTCTACAATCTTTCCCTTGCCTTCATCGCCCCATTGCGCGCCGACAACTGCCACATTGGCCATGGTAAAACCCCATTCAGATCAAGCTGACTTTTCACGACACCGTAAAAATCAGACAAGTTGATCTCTCTACAAAAACAAGCACTTTTGACTTTTCAAGAAAAAGGTCAAAACGCTTACATGACAACGGCTCCAGAGATCATTGCCTCGGGAGCCGTTGCAGGGTCTTACACCAAAGCAGGTGCGGTGCAACACACTTTATTGATTCATACTCAGGTGAACGGCTTCAGGTGCAGTGATTTTATAACCCGTTTTGAGCGTCTTTAAAGCCTTAGGCTCAAGATCAAAACTCCAAGCCAAAACACCACGCTTTTTGTCCAAATCTGTCACGCTGGCGGGTGTCATGTCGCGGCGGTCTTCCACAGTCACATCGCTCTGGGTGGAAAATGGCTTGCGGTCAATCACCGTGACAGGAATCATCACATCATGCAGGTTTTTGACGGTGATATCCCATGCCAACTCTTGCACGTTTGAAGTGGTGATAATGCCTTCCGTGCTGGAATTGCGCTTCACTTCAGCGCGCTGCACCTTGATCATGTCATCAGCGCCAAAGCCCAACTTGGTGTCTTCGCCTGATGCCAATTGCGGCAAAAGCCCCTGCCCCACATACATGCCATCGCGGAACAGATTGACCACACCCGGCAAATAGGGCGCATTACCCTTTAAGGTGAAAGCGGCAGTCAGATAGGCCATGGGGTCAAGCCGGGGCACGGTGACAGCAGTGAGTGCGGCGTCAAACTGATCGGTAGCTATACGCACTTTTTTCGCGGCGCCAGTGTTGTCCACACTCACGCGACCTTGAATCAGATAGTTGGCATTGAATCCTGCGAGCTGAATGGTGGCTTCGCGCTGTTTGGCGGGCGCTTCGGCCGCTGCCTTGTCATTTGCAAGTTTGTTCTTCAATTCTACCACTTTGCCCAACACATCTTTTCGCGCCTGCATGGCCGGGGCAGCAGGTGCCCCCGCTGCATCCATCAACTCACGCCGCATGCTTTCAGCCATGGCCAATTGCAATGGGTCTTCATTCAGATCAGGAGCAGCGGTTGATCCTGAGGGCTGTGCTGTTGAAAGCGTCATCGCAACATTGTCCCACACTTCGCCAGTGTTCTGCATGACTTGCGCGCGGCGCACGATTTCCAGCTTTGGCTTTTCACCTTTGGCGGGCAGTGCCAATTTCGCATCATAAAAGGGTTGCCAGCCTGCACCGCCCGTGCGGTAACTCACTTTGATTTCACCTTTCACAGCAGCATCCGCGGCCACATGAACCGCCACCTGCACGTGCGCGGCTTGATCAGGCGCCAAGGTCTGTTGCTTCACCTGCAAATCAGCGATTTGTTTATCGATATTGCGCTGGCGCAACTGTGCTTCATGAACTGTTTTGGAAATAGCCGTCATGCGTGCGCCAACCAAATCCACCAAGCCACCCAACGACGCCGCATCGACAGTCTTCAGAGTCTCGGTGCTGCTGCCGGGTTGTAGCTGCTTATCGGCTAGCGACATCAAAAGTTTCCGCTGCGCTTCGGCATCAGCAATGGTTTGATCAAGCCCTATGCGCTCATCACTAAGGCCCTCGATCTGGTCTTGAATCGCTTTGCGCTTGGCATCAACATCCTCAGAAGAAAGCTGCAAATACTTTGAATCAACTGATGCAATTTCCAAAGGTGATGTGCCGCTGCCCTCAACACGGATCGATTGTGGATCAATCCCACCTGGCAAATCATCGAGCAGCAACGTATGATCACCTGCCTTAATATCAATCGCGCCCACCCGCACAATATCTGCCCCTTGCGGATAAACCGTTACAGCATCAATATGCGATTGAAGTTTGATATCATCAGCAAAAGCAGGGGCCAGAGCGGTGCTAAAAGCCAGAAGTGACAAATATGCGAGTTTCATGTGCGTTCTCCCTTGGGCCGTCATGGCCATTGCGGTCAACAAAAGCGCAACGCGCGGCAATTCTACGGCAGCATCGCGGCAAATATGGACAAAGCGTAAGATAAGGCGAACCAGTGATCCTCTTTAGGTAGAGTTTCGATTCCCAACAGCTGCGAACTATGGCAATCTACTGCCAGACGGGGCATCCAATAAGTGAGAACAAAAAATGAAAATCAAATCCGGCTTCTTGTTGTCTTGCGCAATGTTTGCCCTCTGCAGCACCAGTTCGCTGGCCTATGCCGATGAAGATGAAGCCAATAGATTGCAAGAACTGTTCCAAAACTATCTCACAGACACAGAAGGTGTGGTGTCCGTTGAAACAGAAGGTGACGGCTATAAAGTCACCCTCGATTCTGGGCCTTTGACAGCTGAGGCGACCAAGGGTGCCGCCATGAACGACAATGGCGCAACAGATGTTAAACTCACGCCACTTGTGTTCAAATTGGCCAAATCTGGTGAAGGCCAATGGGCATTCACAGAAGACCAGCCCATAGAGCTAACAATTTCAGTAAAGGGCCAAAGCGAAATCACCGAAAAAATAGGCTCTCTAAAGGCCAGTGGCACTTTTGATGAGAAGCTTGGCTATTTCACACAAATGAAGGGTGAGGCCTCTGACATCACGATTTCCAACAAAGTAGCCGATCCGGCCACCGGCCCCAGCGACAGCTCCGCCACCATCAAATCCATGAAATTTGATCAGACAGGAACAGCCGCTGCCAATGGCGGCGTAGATGTTGTTGCAAAATACACCCTCGACGGAATGTCAGAAACCATCAATTCTCCGGGTAAGGCCGAAGCAGGAATGCCGCCTCTGAATCTCGTCATCACTGCCGCATCGGGCAGTTATGACATCAATGGCAAGGGTGTCAAAGCGTCATCGATGTTGGATCTACTGGCCTTTGCCGTGGCTCATCAAACCAAGGAAGAGGCCATCAAAGATCAGGCTGATTTGAAGGATGCCCTTACCACGGGTCTTCCCCTATGGGAAAATATGAGTGGCAAAGGCACACTCAGCACCATCTCAATTGCCAGCCCCATGGGCAAAATTGATATTGACAGCATTGACGCGTCAATTGATGCCACTGGTGTGGTGAAGGATGGCAAATTCCGCGAGCAGATGGGCCTGAAAGGTATTAAATTGCCGCCAACCTTAGTACCGCCTTGGGCCACCAAGCTCGTTCCCAAAAATGTAAATTTTGATTTCACGGTATCAGGCTTTGATCTGGATGCACCAGCCAAATTGTTGCTGACCCAGCTAGACCTATCAAAGGAACCACCCGTTCCAGCTGGCTTTGAACAGGTCTTGTTGCCGGCATTTCTGCCAAAAGGGGTTGTTGATGTGATCCTTAACCCCACCACAGTGGAAAATGAAACCTACAGCGTGAAGATGGAGGGCTCATTGGCAGCAGGGCCAGCTGCCCAGCCCACGGGCAAGGCCACCATTTCAGCCAAAGGTCTTGATGAGATTATGAAGGTTGTTCAGGCTGCCCCACCTGAAGCGGGCCTTGGCCAATCTGTTGCCGTCATCATCGCTGCAAAAGGCATCGGCAAGACGGGACCTGATGGTGCGCTAACATGGGATGTGCAGTCCACACCCGATGGCAAAATTACCATCAACGGCATCGACCCAAATACATTGGGGAAGTAAAAGTATCTCCTCACCCTGAGGTGCACTGCGAAGAAGGGCCTCGAAGGGCCGCCATCAGGACGGCTATGCTTCGAGGCATTGCTAACACAATGCGCCTCAACATGAGGATTTAAGCTTCAAAACCGTAACTGCTTCACTTGCACCACATTGGGCACTTTGCCCACTTGGTCCATCACCTGTTGTGGCACTTTTCCATCCGTCTCAATGATGCTGATGGCATCGCCCCCCATGGCCAATCGGCCAAGGTGGAACGTGCCCATGTTGATACCGGCCTCGCCTAACAACGTTCCCACCCGGCCTACAAAGCCCGGCTTGTCATTGTTGGTGATATACAGCATGTGCGGGCCAAAATTGCATTCCAGTTCAATGCCTTTGATCTGGATGATGCGGGGGCGGCCATCTCCAAACACCGTGCCCGCTACTGACCGCTCATACTTGTCAGTCTTAATGGTGATGCGGATATAGGTTTCATAAGCGCCGCGCTTGGTTTGCTTCACCTCATCCACTTTAATGCCGCGCTCTTTCGCCACCACAGGCGCAGACACCATATTGATCGTGCCCATCTGTTCCTTCAGAATTCCAGCAACAGCAGCAGATGTCAGTGCGCGCGTATTCATCTCGCCCACATCGCCGGCATATTCAATCACCACACCTTTGATGTCAGAGTCAGTCAGCTGCCCTGCAAAGCTGCCCAGTTTTTCGGCCAGCGCAACAAAGGGCTTGAGACGCGGCGCTTCTTCCGCGCTGATGGATGGCATGTTGAGCGCATTGCTCACAGCGCCCTTCACCAGGTAATCCGCCATTTGCTCGGCCACTTGCAGCGCCACATTCTCCTGCGCCTCACCTGTCGAAGCGCCCAAATGGGGAGTCGCCACCACATTGTCGAGTGCAAACAACTTATGTTCTGTCGCAGGCTCCGTCACAAACACATCAAGGGCTGCCCCCGCCACATGCTTGGAGATCAGCGCATCGTAAAGAGCATCTTCATCCACCAAGCCACCACGCGCACAGTTGATAATGCGCACACCTTTCTTGCATTTTGCAAGAGCAGCAGCGTCAACGATGTTTCGGGTTTTTTCCACCAGTGGCGTATGCAGCGTGATGAAGTCTGAGCGCTTCCAGATCTGCTCAAGCTCCACCTTCTCGACGCCCAGCTCTACAGCGCGTTCAGCAGACAAGAAGGGATCAAAAGCAATCACCTTCATCTTCAAGCCCAATGCGCGGTCCGCCACGATAGAGCCGATATTGCCGCAGCCGATAATACCTAGCGTTTTGTTGAAAAGCTCAACACCCATAAAGCGGTTCTTCTCCCACTTGCCTTGATGTGTGGAGGCGTTGGCTTCAGGGATTTGCCGCGCCAGCGCCATCATCATCGAAAGAGCGTGTTCAGCAGTGGTGATGGCATTGCCGAAAGGTGTGTTCATCACCACAATGCCACGCTGCGTGGCAGCCGGAATATCCACATTGTCCACGCCAATGCCAGCGCGGCCAATCACTTTAAGCTTCGTCGCCGCTTCCAAAATTTTGGGTGAAACTTTGGTGGCCGAACGGATAGCCAAACCATCATACTCACCAATCTTGGCCAGCAAGGCATCCTTGTCCTTGCCAAGATCAGGCAGATAATCAACGTCAACGCCGCGGTCGCGGAAAATTTGGACAGCAGTTTCAGAAAGCTTGTCAGAAACAAGAACACGAGGGGCCATGGGTCATCCTACTCCAATGATTTTTTTTGATCGTCATGCCCGCGAAGGCGGGCATCTGTGTTTTTAAAAAGAGGAAACGGGGATTCCCGCCTACGCGGGAATGACGGCAGGGTATCTTAAGCTTGCTTGGCTTTTGCATAGGCCCAGTCCAGCCATGGCATCAGCGCCGCAACGTCCGATGTCTCAACCGTTGCTCCACACCAAATGCGAAGTCCGGCGGGCGCATCGCGATAAGCGCCAATGTCATAAGCCACATTTTCGGCTTCCAGCAGCTTCACCATCTTCTTCGGCACTTCAGCCGAACCATCCAATGTCAAACACACAGATGTGTTGGAGCGCGTTTCAGGAACCTTGGCCAGATGATGCGCGAAGTTTGACGTCGCCACCCAAGCATCAATTACCGCCGCGTTGGCGTCTGCGCGCTTGCGCAAGCCCGCAAGACCGCCCACAGACTGAGCCCATTCCAGCGCCATCACGTAATCTTCCACGCAGAGCATCGAAGGCGTATTGATCGTCTCACCTTCAAAAATGCCGTCGATCAATTTACCACCCGACGTGAGGCGAAAAATCTTAGGGAGAGGCCATGCCGGCACGTAGGATTCAAGCCGCGCCACAGCGCGGGGTGAAAGGATGATAACACCATGTGCCCCCTCCCCGCCCAAAACCTTCTGCCAAGAGAAGGTTACCACGTCCAGCTTGGCAAAATCCATGTGCTGCGCGAACGCCGCAGATGTGGCATCGCAAATGGTAAGGCCATTACGGTCAGCGGGAATGAAGTCGGCGTTCGGCACACGCACGCCAGAGGTGGTGCCATTCCAGGTGAATACTACATCACCATCAAAATTGATCTGCGAGAGGTCTGGCAACTCGCCATACGGCGCTAAAATCTTGCGGGCATCTTTCAGCTTCAGCTGTTTCACAACATCCGAAACCCAACCCTCGCCAAAGCTCTCCCACGCCACCATGTCCACCGGCCGCGCACCCAGCAACGACCACAGTGCCATTTCAACAGCGCCGGTGTCAGAGGCAGGCACAATGCCGATTTTATAGTCAGCAGGAACGCCCAGCACTTCACGCGTCAGCGTGATCGCCTTCTTCAGTCGCGCCTTGCCAAGGCCGGAGCGATGCGAACGCCCAAGAACAGCATTTTCAAGGTGTTGAGGTGTCCAGCCCGGAAACTTCGCACAGGGGCCAGAAGAAAAATTAGCGCAAACGGGCTTAATGCCCGGCTTCATATCTGTCATTTTGATCTCCATCCTTACAGATGGGAAGGCCCTCGGTGGGGAGGGCTCGCCCGAGGACGCAAATGACAGAAAAAAGGTCGCAATGCAAGTCTGTTTTCAACAGCCAAGTTTAATCCAAGCTGATTTCAACACGTCCTCGAAGACAGCAAGATTCACATCATTTAAGGACTTCACATAAAGGCAACCTTTACCTGCCTTGTGTTTACCCAAATTTTCCAGGTTGCGCGTTGAAGCTGACAAACCATAAATCGCAATCTTGCCCACGCGTGCGCTGAGGCCAAGCCTGCACATTTCCCCCTCGCGCCCGCTGTCATAGCGATAGACATAGCTGCCAAAACCGATGATGGACGGCCCCCACATTTTTGGTGGAACGCCGGAAATCCTTTCCATCAAGGCAACAAGCGCCGCCACGTCCTGCTTCTGCTTTTCATCCCGAACAGAAGCAATGTATGAAGCGACACTTGCATCCGTAACTGCCGTTTTGAGGTTTGCTTTCACCATTTTCATTGACCTCTAAAGTGTTTTGAAAAACAGGTTCAATTTAATAGATTCACTTGCGCTGCACCGACCAGACTTTTAGCTCCCAACATCGACCTGTTGCGCTCGTCAACTGAAAATCACGCTCGGGATTCCGTAGCATTCCAAGCCGTGCCATCAACACCTTTGAGCGCAGATTATTTTCAGTGGTATAGGCCCAAACATCATTCACATTTGTGTTTTGAAAAGCATGGCCAAGTGCGGCGGACGAGGCCTCAAATGCAAACCCCTGCCCCCATGCAGAGCGCACAAAGCGCCATCCAATCTCGACATGAATGCCGGGCGGTGGCACCTCGTCAGCATGCCGCAACACACCTGCCAGACCGAGGAATTGGCCTGACAAATCTTCAACAGCCCAGCGCGAAATTCCGTCACGGTGATAGGCCGCCACATAACGGTCAAAGGCCTTGCGTGTTTGTTCATGCGACCAAACACCGCCCAAATTGGCCATCACGTCCGGGTCGCAATGCATCGCCGCCAGTGGTTCAAAATGACGCTCTTCCAACGCAAACAGATTCAGCCGTTGCGTCCTTAAAATCAGCGTTTCAATACCCACAAGACTAGCCCGCTTTTCTCACAGTCATTTTGCCAAATGATATTTAAAGAACCCCAGCATCCGCCCCCAAGCCAGTTCGGCTGTGGCGCGGTCATGGGCATCTCGCTGCTCATTCATAAAGGCATGATGGGCGTCATAGCGAAACAGATCGGCCTTGATCCCCGCGGCTTTAAGCGCCACCTCAAATTCATCAAGTTGTGCAGGAGATGGATAATCATCGTGGTTTGAAAAATGTCCTTGCAGCGGAATCTTCAAATCCGAAGGCTTGAAAAACTGTGCCGGCGGCATGCCATAAAATGGCACTGCTGCCGAAAACTCTGGCACATGCGCAGCGCTCAAAATTGTGACCGTCCCACCCATGCAAAACCCAGTGATTCCCACCTTGGGGCTGGACTTGAGAAGATATTGCGCCGCACCGCGCACCACCTGACTAAACGCATCCTGAAAATTGAGCGACTGCATTTCCTTCATAGCGGCCGCGGCATCGTGATATGGCACAACAGTCCCAGCATAAAGATCAGGCGCCAAGGCATCATAGCCAGCAAGGGCAAAACGATCGCAAATTCCTTTAATCTGGTCCTGCAGGCCCCACCACTCCTGAATGACAACAACAGCTGGCGCATGGTCGTTGCCAGCCTTTGCGAGGTAGCCTTCAGTTTTCTTGCCGTCAACGCGTGGAAATGAAATCCGTGTACCCATATTGATGTCTCCTTAGAATTGATCATAGCGCACAATAGAAAACGCGTCACCAGCCTTGGCCAGTAACGCGTTTCTTGAGATCACACTCGATCGTGGATCAGAACTTAAAGCGCAAACCTGCGGTCACAGAATGATCGACAGCATCATCACCAGCAATCATGATGTCCTTGAAGTGATAACCCACATCGAGTGCCAGATTGTTAGTCATATCCATGCTAACGCCAGCCGTCGCACCAATTGCAACACCCTGATCATTCACACCAATACCAGCACGGTTCACCCAGCCATAACCGGCGCCTACACCCACATAAGGTGTAATAGGTGAATCATTCTTCCAGTCAAAATACACATTGCCCATCACATCCGCGGTGCTCAGTGTGGCACCGGGAGCAACATTGTAGTTGCTTGTCCAATTGCCGGTCACGTCAGCACGAAAATTATCGCTGAACTGATAACCAAAACCGCCACCGCCATTAAACGCCCAAACATTGGCTGGTGCTGGCGATGTCAAGTAATTGGCACCCAGATCACCACGCAAATAAAAGCCTGTCATCGTCGAGGCTTCACTTGGCACATAGGCATTATTGTCAGCAGCCTGGGCTGCAACAGCCAGCGGCAAAGTTACAACGCCAGCCAACATCATCAATTTAAAAAACTTCATTTTGAAACCTCGCTTACAAACCATCCCGTTAGATGAGAACATCATGGTCGCCGGTTGTGGTGCGAGGCGGGCGAGAAAATGGCTAAAATGTGAAGCATCTCTCTTGTTGCGGAAATACAACAATTTTTGCTTCGTTTTGGAACAAGCTGTTTAAAATTGCCCCAGATAAATTAACGATAATTCAAATCGGGTAAATGGGTCACGCGGCAGACTTGGCAATCACACCACAGAGATCATCTACGATTTTTTGAACAAGGCCTGCATCTTCGCCCTCCGCCATCACGCGGATCAACGGCTCGGTTCCGGAAGGGCGAATCACCAATCGACCGGTCTTGCCCAGCATGGCTTCAGCATCCTTAATTGCGGCCTGAACCTGTTGTTGCTCCAGCGGCTTGCCGCCAGAAAATTTAACGTTCTTCAAAACTTGAGGCAGGGGGTCAAACATCTTGCACACTTCACTCACCGGCTTGCCCTGGCGCACAACTTCGCCCAACACTTGCAAAGCCGCCAACAAGCCATCGCCCGTGGTCGCATAATCTGACATTACAATATGGCCAGATTGTTCCCCACCCACATTAAAACCATGCGCACGCATATGCTCCACCACATAACGGTCACCCACCTTTGTGCGCGCCAATGTCAAACCCTGAGTTTGCATAAAGCGCTCAAGACCAAGATTCGACATGATGGTGGCAACCAAACCACCGCCGCGCAAGGCGCCGCGCGCCGCAAAAGACGAAGCCACCAAGGCCATAATTTGATCGCCGTCAATAACATTGCCATTCTGATCGCAAATGATCACGCGGTCAGCATCGCCGTCCAATGCAATGCCAATATCGGCCCTCGTTTCGCGCACCTTCTGGCACATGGTCTCAGGATGCGTGGAACCACATTTGGCATTGATATTTGTGCCGTTCGGCTGGTCGCCGATCTGGATGATTTCAGCCCCCAACTCCCACAGTGCAGGCGGAGCAGTTTGATAGGCTGCACCATTGGCTGTATCGATGACGATGCGCAGGCCCTCAAGGCCGGCATCGCCCACATAGGTCCGCTTGGCAAACTCCACATAGCGTGCCTTGGCATCTTCAATGCGCTTGGCCCGGCCAATATTATCCGATGATGCCAGAGTGATTTTAGCGGGACTCTCAATCAGCTCTTCAATCGCCAATTCTTGCTCATCCGAAAGCTTATATCCATCCGGCCCAAAGAACTTGATGCCATTGTCATAATAGGGGTTGTGTGAAGCCGAAATCATAACGCCCAAATCAGCCCGCATCGAACGCGTCAGCATCGCCACAGCTGGGGTGGGTGCAGGCCCAAACAAAAACACATCCATTCCAGAGGCCAGAAGACCCGCCGTCAAGGCTTGTTCAATCATATATCCGGAAAGTCTTGTATCCTTTCCGATCACTACGCGGTGCTTGTGACCGCCGCGCTTGTGCAACTGGCCTGCCGCCATGCCAATGCGCATCACCACATCAGGCGTCATCGCGCCCGCATTGGCTTTGCCGCGCACACCATCTGTTCCAAAATACTTCCGCGCCATAATCCCCATTACCCCTAAATCAGCAAGGCTACACGTATTAAACGTCAGCACTTTCTGGATTCAACCCCGCATTGAACATAGCTAAACTTTGAACGGTTTCCAGCACGTCATGCACGCGTAGTAAATGTGCACCCATCATGGCAGCTTGAAGCGCGCCGCCGATCGAGCCTGCCATGCGCTTGCCCGCCGTCTTTTCGCCAGTCACCGCACCCACAAAGCCCTTGCGTGAAAGCCCCACCAGCATGGCAACGCCCAGCCCATGATAAAGCGTCAATTGACGCATCACATCCAGATTGTGTCTAAAACTCTTTCCAAAACCAATGCCGGGGTCGACGCAAATCCGCGCCCGTTCAATGCCCGCAGCTTCTGCTTTGGCAATCAACGCCGCCAGCCCATCATAAACATCCAGCGCCACATCATCATATTTGGGGGCCAATTGCATGGTGCGTGGGTTGCCCTGCGCATGCATCAAAATCACCGGCACGTCACTGCGGGCCACCACGCCCGCACTGGCGGAGTCAAACTGCAAGGCAGAAACATCATTGATGATTTTAGCACCGCACTTTGCGGCCTCAGCCATCAAGCTTGATTTGCGCGTATCAACAGAAACAATATGTTCATTCGCCAACGCTGCAATAACGGGCATTATGCGCTGCCGCTCTTCACCAAGCTGCACGTCATCAGAACCGGGGCGCGTCGATTCGCCCCCAATGTCCAAAATGTCAGCCCCCTGCTGTGCCAACAAACGCCCATGAGCGATGGCTGCATCCGCAGCATCAAACTTGCCACCGTCAGAAAAACTGTCTGGCGTCACATTCACAATGCCCATGATGCGTGTTTGGTCGAGTGACAATCCTGCAACGTCAGGTCGGCGAGCGATGATGGCCTGTAGCAATCCATGAACTTTCAGCGCATCGCCAGAAATAATGCGCCGTGAAATGGATGCACCATCCCGAGAAATCACTTCAGCGGATTGGAAGCCAATATGTGGCAGGCCCCCGAGTGAAAAAGCCAAACCGCGCATGATCATCTCACGCGCGTCTTGCCCAAACACCAGCCCCACAGGGCGAAGGTAAGTTTTGCTCAACGTTGCAATCTCAGGATTGCGCTTGCGGTTCCAATCCACCAGCGCGCTTGCCCGTGCGGGGCACGGTCGGCGTGTTGGCGGTAGGGCGGGTTTTCACCGGCTCATCGCGGGTGATCTTGCCACCTGCAAGAACCAGTTTCACTTCTTCACCTGACAGGGTTTCAAATTCAAGCAAAGCTTTTGAAACGGCATGCAAGCCATTGCGATATTTGGTCAAAATCTTTTTGGCTTTGGCTTCGCCGGCTTGGATCAGGTTACGCGTTTCAAGGTCAATCAACTTGGCTGTGTCTTCTGACAAGTTCTTGCTCTGGGTAACGCTGTGGCCCAAAAACACTTCTTGTTCATTGGCGCCATAGCGCACGCGGCCCAGCTTGTCGCTCATGCCCCATTCCATCACCATGGCACGCGCCAATGATGTGGCCATCTGAATATCGCCCACTGCACCATTGGTCACATTCTTCTCGCCACCGAGAATAAGCTCAGCTTCACGACCACCAAACAGCACAGCAAGACGAGATTCACACCATTCTTTGGAGTAACTATGGCGGTCACCTTCGGGCAGATTCATCGTCACACCAAGGGCACGACCACGTGGAATGATGGTGACCTTGTGAAGTGGGTCGTAAGGCACAGACAAACCAACAATAGCATGACCTGCTTCATGGTAAGCAGTGTTTTTGAGTTCAGCCGGGTTCATCACCAAAGAGCGGCGTTCGGCCCCCATCATCACTTTGTCTTTGGCATCTTCAAACTCGGCTTGCGTCACCATGCGTTTATTGCGACGTGCTGCCAGCAGTGCTGCTTCGTTCACCAGGTTGGCAAGATCAGCACCTGAAAAACCTGGCGTGCCCTTGGCAATCACCTTGGCATCAATATCTGGCGCCAATGGTACATTTTTCATATGCACGAGAAGAATCTGCTCACGGCCCTTCACATCAGGGTTGCCCACAGTGATTTGGCGGTCAAAACGGCCAGGGCGCAACAGCGCAGGATCCAGCACGTCAGGGCGGTTTGTAGCTGCTACAATAATCACGCCGTCATTCGCTTCAAAGCCATCCATCTCCACCAGCAACTGGTTGAGTGTCTGCTCGCGCTCGTCATTGCCACCGCCAAGACCTGCACCCCGGTGACGGCCAACGGCATCAATTTCGTCAATGAAGATAATGCAAGGTGCATTCTTCTTGCCCTGCTCAAACATGTCGCGCACGCGGCTTGCACCCACGCCCACGAACATTTCAACAAAGTCAGAACCCGAAATGGTGAAGAACGGCACACCAGCCTCGCCTGCAATGGCGCGCGCCAAAAGCGTTTTACCTGTGCCAGGTGGGCCAACAAGCAATGCGCCCTTAGGAATCTTGCCACCGAGACGTTGGAATTTTTGGGGGTCTTTCAAAAATTCCACAACTTCCTGCAAATCATCCTTGGCTTCGTCCACTCCAGCCACATCTTCGAAAGTCACGCGACCATGCTTTTCGGTTAGAAGCTTGGCTTTTGATTTACCAAATCCCATCGCCTTACCGCTGCCATTTTGCATTTGACGCATGAAGAAAAACCACACACCGCCCATCAGCAGCAGCGGAAGCCAGAACATGAGAAGGTTCGAGAAAATAGATTCGGTTTGCGGCGCCTTGAAATTAACGTCCACGCCCTTTGACTTCAAATTTGCAATATCGGGATCAGTCAGAGGCGCGTAAGTGTCAAACACGGTTCCCGCACTGTCTTTGGCTGTGATGTTCGCACCACCATAACCTCCAGTGTAGGTCACACTCTTGATCGTGCCATCATTCACTTTCTTGAACAATTCCGAATAGGTCAACTCCTTGCTGCCCATGTGCAACGCCTGATTTTGGAACAGGCTGAACAACAGCACCAACAACAGGGCAATGACAATCCAAACAGCAAAATTGCGAAACTGGTTCACGTCGATCCTCGATTTCTGCCCGGCCCAAAATCAGGCCGATTAAGCACATTAGCTAAGAACACCTAACATAGGGTGTCGGGTTTGTAATTCCAAGACTTCGCAACATGATTAAGGCCAATAAAATCACATGCGACCAAAGCGTCGCAGGCCAGCACGCGGCGTTGGTATGGATGCACAGTCTCACCCGTTTCAAAGGTCACCACCGGCAATCCAGACTGAATAAAAGCTGGCAAATTGCTGACTTTCCTGACTGTAGGCTGCGGGCCTGCTGCCTTGACGCGCGCGCCTACAGGACCCTGAATCAAGAATCGGCCATCCCAAACCAACTTACCACATGCCGGAATAGGCACAGAATCGAGCGCAATGCGGTAAACCTCGCGCCCCACCAAAATGCGGTCGCTCCGTTTTGCAAACATAACACCTCCAAGGCAACGCCGTGGGCTTCCTTTAGCTTGAAACCATGCCACCAGCGCTTGGCGCTGAGATAATTCTGGCATCGAACCACTGCCAGACATGCGCATCAGCAGCACCAACACGTCATCCTGTACCAGAGCAGACAATCCACGAAAATCAGGGACCGAAAACTCAATAAGGCCTACTGTTTCGATTTTTACGGCAACCTTCAGCCAAGCCGATGCCGCGTCACGCGCGTCTTGCACTTGTTTCTGCGCGTGATAGGCCAATTGCCCAGCGGCAGAATTGCCCGCAAGAGCCTTGCGGACGCGCACACGCTCATATTTTGCGTCATCATTGCTTGGATCCTCAATCCATTTAACACTGTGGTCAAGCAAGTAGTCACGCAACTGCGCTCGGCAAAGCGCCAGCAAAGGACGCACCACCCTCACCCCTTGCCAATCCAGCTCTGGCCAAATGCCTGCAAGACTTTTGGCACTATCCGTTCGGTGTTGGCGCATCACCACGGTTTCGGCCTGATCATCGGCAGTATGCGCCGTAAGAAGCACAGGCACGTCATGCGCCACGCACCACTGCACCATCAAGTTATAGCGGGCAGCCCGTGCCTTAGCTTGAATGCCGGTCTTGGGCTTTTCGCCTAGCCACTTCAAAGTGACATGAGGCACATCAAGGTCTGCAGACCACCGCGCAACCGTTGCCACCTCTTCAGCTGCCGCGCCACGCAAACCATGGTCAACCGTCAAAACAAATAAATGCTTTTGTTTTAGTCGCGCCCAATCCACGGCCAAATGTAACATGGCCATGGAATCTGATCCTCCGGAGACAGCCAATGCAATACGATCGACGGATTGGAGATTTGCAAAAATTGCAGTCAGATCGAAGCTGGCGGAGGCATCAGCAACCTGCACGCTTATATTCTGCCTGCGCGCGCTTTTTAGCTTCCACTGCATTCGGGAATTCATCGCCCACCGAGCCAAGCACCGCACAAGCCTGCTGGTTCTGGCCCATTTTGTTCATGGTCAAGCCCAGTTTCAACATGCTATCGGGCGCACGGCGGCTCTTGGGGAACTGCTTGTAGCCAACAAGATAAGTCTTGGCGGCTTCTTGATATTGCTGTTGCGCATAATAGGCTTCGCCGAGCTTATATTGCGCACTGCCGGCCAGATTATGTGTAGGAAATCTGCTCAAGAATTCTTTGAAGCCACTTTCGGCAGCACCATACTGCAATTGCAGCAAAGACTTTTCAGACCGTAGAAAAAGATCATCCGGTGTTTCCGCTTGCACCGAAACACTTTCAACCACCGCACTTGCACGATCACCTACAGCGGGTGCAACAGGCTGCGCCAAGGCGGCATCCGCCACCATTGTGCCATCATTGGAATCGGGCGGCACGATCAATTTACCCTGAAAACCACCATCACCAACTTTGGCGGCTTTGGTGTCCATTGTTCCCAAAATCTTGGGCGCAGGCGCACCTTGCGTATCATTATTGCCGTAAAGTGAGTCGTTCTGAGCGATGTCAGGTGATGCTGCGGCGGCTTGAGAG
The DNA here is from genome assembly GCA_028868255.1 of Alphaproteobacteria bacterium. Taxonomy (GTDB): domain Bacteria; phylum Pseudomonadota; class Alphaproteobacteria; order Rhizobiales; family Aestuariivirgaceae; genus Aestuariivirga. The sequence continues at coordinate 44,811 of JAGWUY010000003.1, forward strand.
GCCTCACCGGGGGCGGCCTCTCCTTGGGCTGCTTGTTGGCCAGAACCATCGCCAATAGTCTCAACACCCGAAGCTGTTCCCTGAATTTTAGGAAGCTGAGCAGGTGTTAGAGGCTCTGATGCCATGGCCAGCTTTTTCTTCTGAACTGCGCTTGCGGGTGGCTGGTCAGCAGCACCCATCTGTTGCTTTTGTGAATTAGCGATTTGCGCCTTCAGCTGTTTCACAGTAAACGTCAATTCTTCAACCTGCCCAGTCAATTGTTGCAACTGCTGCTGCAACATATCAACCCGGTTAGAAACCTCATCGGCCCGCGCAGGCACAACGGCCGCACTCATCATCAATGCCAAAACAAAAAGGTGACGCTTCATCATCTCACTCGATCCAATAAACTGATATGGGCTGCACCCTGCAATCCAATCACGGAAAAATTGAGGCTATTCGAAGGTCATTTGAAAAAGCCT
>JAGWUY010000062.1 GCA_028868255.1 Alphaproteobacteria bacterium
GCGCCTGTGTTAATGAGGCAGCAAGAGCCGCCAAATCAACACCAGTGAGTGTGGCTTGAGCAACGCGAATTTCGCCTTTGCCAACCAAGCTCCCAATCAGTGCAGCCGGGCTCACCCCTTGGGCGGTCAATGCCGTTGCGATTTGCGCCGTCCCCATCGCCCATTTCATACCCATAAGACGTGCCAAAAAATGCTGAACTTCCACGTCTTTCAGAGCAAGATCAAGTTTCAACGCAGGCGTTTGGCTTGCAGCGTCAAATGTAAAATGTCCTGACCCTTCCCGAGTGCCTTCTAGCCTGGCATCAAACACGCCATTTTTCAAACTGCCGGATATTTGTGAGGACCCAAGCACTATAGGCGCATATACCACTTGATTGGTGGCAAGCCTGAACTCCGCATCAACAACTTTAAAATCATGCAGATCAAAAGCCTGTTCACGCCACGAAGTGGAAGTTAATGTGTCTTGTGAAAGCAAACCTAAATCCAGTCGGTCAATGCCAAGATCAAGCAGGAGTGCTGGTCGAGTTCCAGCCAACGTGTAGCGCACATTGCCCTGCGCCTTCATGCGGTCTAACTGGAGGGCAACATTTTTGAATGTAAATGTAGTATCGTCACTGTCCACGATGCCAGACACTGCGAGAAGCAGATTGGGTTTCAAACTTTGAATATCCATCCCCAACCAACTGAGTGCTTTGCGCGCATCTACAGTGTCGAAAGAACCCTGGCCGGCAAGTCCGAATTTCTGGCCCGCAACAACGCGCCCTGTGAATTCAAAATTGGCACCACTCGTCTCTATGGCCAGATCGAGAGGAGAGCCTTCACCCAGCGCCCGCGCAACAGATTTTAGATGAGCATCAATGTGTATGCGTTGATCTTTGACAGTGGCCGAAGCTTTAAAGCCAACAGCTTGGTCGGCATCGATCGTCACCTCACCATCAATCTGCGCCAACGTGAAGCCAGACCCTGTCGTCAAATTTTTGACAAGTGCCGTGACATTGTGAAGGCTTAGCCGAACCGGTGGCGGACCATTAACCGCTGTATCAGATTTTTGTTTGGCCGGCTCATCAATGTTGCGCAAGTTGGCACGGCCATCGGCATCAATGACATATGAAAACGTGCCGCCATCAATTTCAACCTGACCTGCGCCACCGCCGAGGCCGAATAGCTGCGCAACACCCAAGGGAACGAAAACCGATTTTGCTATCAACACAGCTGGTTGGTTCACTGATGTACCAGGTACTTCTACTTCTTTGAGGGCAACACCAAATCGTGGAGAGAAGGTGAGAGAATCCGTGCCTTTGACTATCAGGTCATGCCCCGTACGATTCTTGAAATCGCGCATCGCCATATGCAATATTGAGGCAGGCAAAAACACCACCAGCCACGTTGCCATTGCCAGCGCCAGCAAACCAACCCCTATCAATCCATATCGCAAATTATGAGTCATTTATGGGGTTTATACTGCCAGATGCGGCAATTTCGTGATTAGATTGAGAACAACTACTCGGCCAGCACGCGGGTGGTGGGAAAAGTGATTTCTATTAATGTTCCTTGGCCAGGGTCGCTGCTGATGGTGAAACTGGCGCGATTGGCTTCAACCAGTGCTTTGGTCAGCGGCAGGCCAAGGCCTGTGCCCTGCGTTTCGCGTCCCGGTGTGTCCACCCTTTTGAATGGTTCTAAAGCATCATTCAATTGATCTGCATTCATGCCAATGCCCGTGTCTTTCAGCTTCAATGCCAGTTCCCCACCTGAAGTAACCGACGCTGAAATGATAACCTGCCCACCCGGATCAGTGAATTTGATGGCATTGGAGAGCAGGTTTATCATTACTTGCCTCATGGCGCGCAAATCAGCCACCACACGCGGCAATTTTTCGGGGAACGATTTTCGCACCAAAACGCGCGCCCGTGTTGCAGTTTCTTGTAACAGCTTGATGGCGTGGTCAGCGCAGTCCTGCACATTCACCGCGGTAAAATTCAATTCCATCTTGCCTGCTTCGATCTTGGAAAGGTCAAGCAGATCATTGATAAGTGCAAGCAAATGGCTGCCGCTTGCATGAATGTCATTGATATAGCCGCGGTATTTTTCATTGCGCAACGCGCCAAATTGCTCGAGCCGCATAATATCGGAAAACCCCATAATAGCATTGAGCGGTGTACGCAGCTCATGCGAGATACGCGCCAGAAATTCAGATTTTTGTTTGCTCGCTGCTTCGGCGGCTTCTTTGGCCTCGCGTAATTCTTTTTCTGTGCGCTTCCAAGATGTGATGTCGCGCACCACGGCGCAAAAGGCTGCTCCCGAAGCACTGGATTGCAATTTGCCGATGGTGAGAAACAGTGGCACCGTGCCGCCCTGCCTTACAATTGCCACCACTTCGCGCCCGCCATTGAACACCGCGCCAAGACCTGGTCCCTGCAAGCCGGCCAGATAATGCTGCAACGCCTTCTTGCTCTCGCCCGCAAAATAATCTGCGATGGGTTTTGATTTCACTTCCGCACTGCGCAGTCCAAAAATTGACTCAGCACCTGCACTGAAGCTGATGATGAAGCCCTTTTCATCAAGGGTAATAATACCATCGGATGCGATATCAAGAATGCTCTGCAATTCGTCTTCGGTTTCACGAGGGCGATGCGGCATTTCGGCCGGCACAGCGGTTTTTTCTGCAACTGAAGATGCAGTCTCAAGCTGAGGCGGTTCAACCGCCGCAACCTCGGCAGGTGCAGTCAAGGTATTGGAAACAGGCGCAGCTTTTGCTTTTACATATTCTTTCTTATCAACAAGAATGGGAGGCGAAGAAGCTCGCAAAACGAATTGCCGAGCCGGGCCATTGATCCACGGTATGGAACTTGGCACAACCTCGCATAATATGGTTCTATCGCCCGGCAATTGCCAATGGAACAGGCCTTTTTCCATCTGGGGCAGGGCTTCGAGTAACATGCTGGAATTTAGCAAGTCTTCAGCGCGGTCAAAACCCAGGAGCAGCGCTGCCTTTTGTGAGGCGAAAGCTGGCAGTTGATTTTGGCTGATGATCAACGCCACACCTGTGCTTTCCAAGGCACTCGCAATGGCACGGGGCGGTTGTGCATTTGCTTTGCCGGCCACGAGCTTTTTCGGGGATGTTTTAGCAATTGGTTCTTCCGCCCTTGGCTTTTCTTCCACCTTTGCGATAGCATCGTTAAGGCTACGGGCCAGAGCTTCAAAAGCCTGCGCGTCGGTATCAACTGGTTTTTGCGAAATCTCTGCTACAACAACCTGCGGTGTGGGTGCATCGGCCAACTGCCGCTCCATGCTGCGCCGTTCGGTAATGTCATCCATCACCAGAGCCGCAAAGTCTTGGGATTCGCCTGCAAGCCGCCGCAGCGTCAACCGCGCCTCGCGCCGACCATACAGCCCTTCAAAGGATTCGATGGCACTGACGAGTGACGTCGCTTGCAATCTGGTGAGAAGGCCTTCTGCACGCCCAGCATTGCCCAAGAGTCCAGAAAGACTTTTGATGGTTGCAACGTCAAAAAGATTGGCTGCCATAGCATTGTGGCGAGTTATTGCGCCGTCCTTAGCCAAAAGCAGCACCGCCACAGGCAACTGCACGAAAACATCAGCGTGGCCAGTGTCAGTTGATAAGCCAACTGGCACATGTACCAAAAGTCCAGCGCGCCCATCGGCTAGCGTGTGCAACCAGCATTCACATTCAAACATACTTTGCTGTGAAGACGACGGAAACTCTAGTGTAAGCTTGCGCACCTCGTCGCGCTTCAGTGTCTTGGTTAGGTCGGCAATTTGGGCAACACCAGATTCTTGTGGGTCAAACACCCGGTCAATCAAGTCAAAAACAGATTGGCCATCAAAGGCTTTGATTCCTGCGGCATTTGCCCATACCAGTCTGGCGCGCATACCATCCCACAACCATGCGGCACCCGCTGATTTACGCAAGTCTTCAAGGGTCTTGGTGGCGGGTCCGGCCAAAATGGATCAGTCTCTAAAAGTGGAACAAGACCAAGACCTAATCAATTTTTACCATCTTCGTCCACCTTTCGTTAAGGTTTTAAGGCAGGAAATCATCTTAAAGCTTGGGTTTTGTTTGCTGCGTCGCAACATTTTAGCATCTGGAGTAGATTGCGAGTTGAATTTAATGAAATCTGTCGCTAGAGCGTTTCGTGGATGCCGCCATAGCTCAGTTGGTTAGAGCGCTAGATTGTGGATCTAGAGGTCCCCCGTTCGAGCCGGGGTGGCGGTACCATCCCACTAAATCTAAGAGTCACGGATTATTAAAGTGAGTTAACGCCACGTTAACCGATTACGCTTCGTCTTGCCTTTTTCAGGCTATTTTTACATCTGGCTGCCGAGCGTGCCATTTAGACAACTTACAATCCTTCTAAAGCGTAAATTTTATGCTCCAATTTTGAACAGATGTTCCCTGCATTAAGTTGTCGTTAACCATCCAAACCTAGTCACAAGGGCAGCGTGTATTGTCGGCTTTGCAGAATTTGCAAAGTCGCCTCTCGCGCTAAGTCTTCATGATTCGGCCAGTTGCCACATAAATCTGAGGTCTTGTTTGTCTGCGTTTCACACCCTTTAACGCAAATTTGGATCAGACGAGACTGGACCACGCCCTATCATATGCCCAGTTGAACGCGCCCGCTTTGAACAGGGGCGTTGCGCCGTTTATTTTGTCGCATCTTCAGATGAATACAATCATTTCAACACAGTTGGTTAATTCTTTTTTAACCGGCAGCACTTACGCCTGTTCATTAACGATTTGTTTAGTGTTGACAGCCGCTAGCGAGCGGGGCGTCGCCACGGATGTGTCGGTTTGGATAGCGCTCATTGGTCAAGCATGGCCGCGGCAAAATCCAAAGTTATCACGAGTTTTGCGTGTGTGTGGAGGCAAAGGGTTCATTTTGATCCTTTTCCAAACTGGAGAAAATGTGATCAATAAAGCAACTATAAGTAGAGTTGCTACAATCATAACGTTTATCGTTGTGACAATGCTGACGGCTGCCTTTGGCACCCCCGCCTTTGCGGCAGACAATTTTCCAGGCACCACCATTACCGGTGCTTCAGGCAGTATCAGCGGCACAACCGTTGGCATGACGGGTGAAACAGGTGAGCCCGCTACAATTGGTGGCTCAACAATTACCTCCGAATGGTTTTCGTGGACAGCACCTTCAACAGGCACAGTGGTCGTCGGCACCTGTAATCCAACAACAAACACCTTGACCCAGACGGATACAGTTCTTGCTGTTTATGTGGGCAACACTTTGGCCACACTGGGCAATGGCATAACGACAGGTGTAGCCATTGTTTCAGACGACGACGGTTGCGTATCGACAGTCAATGTGAACTACGCTTCTGTTGCAACATTTGCAGCCACCGCCGGCACCACCTACCGCATTCAAATTGATACCTATGGCGCAAGCGCTCAAGGCACGTTCCAGCTGAAATGGGCTTACACCAATCAGGCAGCCAATGTGACAACGACAGTGGTGGGCAACACAGCCACTGAAGGGGGCACCACAGGGTCTTTCACTCTTGCCCTCAATGCAATGCCATCAGGCACAGCCACCGTAACTTTGGGTACCAGCCCCTATTGCACCTTCTCGCCCAGCACATTGACCTTTGGCATCGCCAGTGGCACCAACAATTGGCCGGTGGCACAAACAGTGACAGTGACCGCCATCAACAACACCATTGTAGACGGCACGCGCACCTGTTCGCCCGCCACAATGACGATCAATGGCGGCGGTTATTCCAACCTTGCTTTAACGCCGCCGTCTTTCACGGTGATCGACAATGATGCTTTGGTGACCATCGCCAATGGGGTAACGGGCAATGAAGCGGGGCCGACTTCAGCCACATTCACCGTCACACAATCCGGCGTATCCACTACGGCAACTACAGTCTCTTACAGCGTAAGCGGCACAGCAACATCGGGATTGGATTTTACCGCGCCTTCGGGGTCAGTCACCATACCTGCGGGATCAACCACAGCAACAATCACCATACCCGTCATTGACGATGCTGTCGTGGAAGGCAACGAAACCTTGATCGTGACGTTGACGGGAATCAGCTCTGGCCTTGGCACATTGGGTGCAACGTTGGTGGCCAACAATTCAATCACTGACAATGATTCAGCCACAATCACCATTGCCAACACCAGTGGCAGCAATGAAACGGCTGGCGCACCCGCAGTTTTTACGATCACGCAGTCCAAAGCAAGTTCAACGCCGACCGTCATCAACGTAACCTATGGCGGCACCGCAACAGCCGGCACAGATTATACTTCAACTGCAACTGTCACCATTCCGGCAGGATCAACCACAGCAACGCTCAGCCTGCCCATCATCGATGACGCCATAGTTGAAGGACCAGAGACAATCATAGCAACCCTGACCAGCATTGCATCCGGCCAACCGGCGGTGACATTGGGTGCTACTCTTGCTGCCACCAATACAATTACAGACAATGATACCGCCACGCTCACAATTGCCAGCACCAGCGGCAGCACCGAAGCGGCAGGTTCACCCGCGGTTTTTACGATCACGCAGTCCAAAGCAAGTTCAACGCCGACCGTCATCAACCTGACATTTACAGGCACAGCAACTTCAGGCACGGATTACACTGGTGCGCCTGCGAGCGTCACAATTCCCGCGGGTTCGACAACCGCTACCATCACTCTGCCGATTGTTGATGATGCGGTGCTTGACCCGGCCGAAACGATCATTGCCACGTTGGTCAGCATTGCCTCAGCACAAGTGGGGGTCAGCATAGGCTCAACCGCCGCTGCCACCAACACCATTACTGACAATGATGTAGCTACTTTTACCATCGGCAAGTCGGTCAATGTGAGCAACATCACAACGCCCCAAACTTTGACATACACAATCACTGTGCAGAACACTGGAACTGTGCCGCTGACGAGTCCCGCAATAACCGATAGTCTGTCAAACGGCTCTGCGCTCGCACTCACGTCCGGTCCCACTTTGACATCGGGTGATGCAGGCACTATCGGCGTTTTGGACATTGGCGAAACATGGGTCTACACCGCAACTTACGCTGTTACTCAAGCCAACATCAATGGTGGCGCAGCCATCACCAATACAGCATCATTCAAGCCAGCTGAAGCTGCTCTGCAGACTTCTCCTCCAGCCTCAACAACGATCACCCGCACGCCACAACTGACAACAGTAAAGACGGCAAGTACCAGCGGCCCTGTGCCCGCCGGAACTATGATTACCTATACCTACAAAGTCACCAATTCCGGCAATGTCACGATGACCAATGTCATCGTTTCAGACACACACAATGGCACTGGGCCATTTACAGGCCCAAGCAGCGAAGTGATCTTCACGGACGTAGCGCCTTTGTCGGATTCAACCGATGCCACTGCAAACGGGGTCTGGGACAGCTTGGCTCCAGGGGACACCATCAAATTCACCGCGACCTACACCGTGACCCAAAATGATGTGGATTACCTGCAATGACCCAAGTCCACATTGACCACCATGATCGATGGAGAAAGCACCGAAGACGAGCTCGGGCCAGCCCCGATACATCCTGAAGCCCAACAATTCACAGCGTTACTTAATTTTGAGGAGAGATAAAATGACACTAGAACTAGATACTGGCCAGCCGCGGAGAGAACGGAAATTATTCCGGCGCATCGGCTCGTCATCCATGGCATTGGGCGTCTTGCTTTCGCAAGTCACCCCAGCACTCGCCACCATCGATAACACCGCGTCTGCTTCAGGTACTTACAATGCCGCAACAACAACTTCGAACACTTCAACCGTCAATATAACTGTTGTGGCAGCTTCGCCTGCCATTGAGATCACATCGAAGTCCGCCGGTGTGCCGACTACAGCGCTGGGACCGAACGCATCTGTCACCGATGCGGGCGATACCATCACTTACACCTATGTGATCAAAAACACAGGCAACGTGACGCTGAACAACGTGTTGCCAACGGATACCGCGCCAACCTTTAACGGCGTAGCAGGTACACCTGCAAATCTGGGCGCCTTCACGCCGACAACACCCGCCACGGTCTTACCAATCACTTTGGCACCAAACGCATCACAAACCTTTACAGCTGTTTATACTCTGACAGCCACCGATGCATACAACGGCGCAGGCACGACTCCTTTGGTGTCGAACACCGCTGGTGCAACCGGCAAGTCTCCAACCAATGCCACTGTGAACTCGACGGCATCGCAGACAGCTACAGCCATCATCGCGCCAGGACCATCCTTGCAGATGACCAAGACAGCAAGCACGGCTGGCCCAGTCGCTGTGGGTGCAACAATCACTTACACCTACACCGTCAAGAACAACGGCAACGTTCCAATCACCAACGTCAAGGTTTCGGATACGCACGAAGGTGCAGCCGTCACGCCACAATCGGCGATGTTGGAACAGGTCGCACCTCTGGGCGGCGCAGGTGGCGGTGTTCCAGGCCCGATGGGTGCTGGCGCATCGACCGACTCGACGGCAGGCGACGGTATCTGGTCGACATTGGCACCAGGTGCCACCGTCATCTTCAAATACACCCACACGGTCACACAGGCCGAAGTGGATGCCGGCTAAAAGAGGAATATTCCGCGCGGTGTGAAAGCGCCGCGCGGAGCCCAAAACATGAATCACAAAAGTCCAACATCACAGCAGAAAAAACCAGGCGCAGCCCGCCTGGTCACAGCCCATTCGGCTGCACTTCTGCTTGCTGTTGGACTCAATATATCTGCTGCTCGTGCCACTATTGACAACACCGCCATTGCTACGGGCACCTATGCCGCTGCGCCTGTGACGTCCAATCCATCTACTGTGAGTGTGAGTGTCGTTGCCTCAGCTCCACACATGCTTGTGACCAAGAGCGCCAACCCCACCACCAATCTGCGTGCTGGCGAAACGGTGACATATACCTATACCGTCAAGAACGACGGCAATGTGACTCTGCGCAATATTTCACTTGCTGATGTTCATAATGCGGCTGGCCCCGCCCCATCACCTTCACTCGAAGTGCTGTCGATCGATGCGCCTCCCGTCGGTGACTCATCAGATGTCACCCCTTCTGACGGCGTGTGGAACGTTCTCGCGCCTGGCGACACCGTCACCTTCAAAGCCACTTACATCGTCCAGCAAACAGACGTGGACCAACGCCAATGATTTTAGATTTCAGACCAAACAAATTCGGAGAGAGTAAAATGGAAAACAACTCTATTGAAAACAAGGGCCGCGCCTTATTGCGGCATTCTGCCCAACAGATCAGACGTTCGGAAAACTCGAAGTTGCGGCGCATTTCGGCGGGCACAATGGCCATGGCCATGGTGGCGGCACAAATTGTACCAGCCCTCGCAACGATTGATAACAACGTAACAGCATCCGGCACCGGGCCTGGTGGCATAGCCGTTTCGGGCACAGCCAATGCCAGCGTATCAGTCATTCCCGCCGCACCAGCGGTGAGTGTTGTGAAAACCATCACTTTCGCCACGCCCGGTGGCGATGTGAACGGCAACGGCAAAGCCGACCCTGGTGACGTATTGAACTATAAATTCACTGTGACCAACACGGGCAACGTAACCTTGAAAGACGTGACCGTCACAGACGCTAATGACGGTGTAGGAGCTCCCGTCACCGTTGTCGTTCCAACCGCAGTAACCACAGACAACGGAACGGCAGCTGCAGGCACCCTGGGCGATTCAACCAATGCCAGCACAACCAAATGGGATAAACTGGGGCCGGGGGATGTGATCACTTTCACCGGCAGCTACACAGTTGTTGCAGGCGATATTAATGGCGCAGGCGGCGGCACGGGCACAGGCGCTTCTGGCAATCCCGAGCCCGATGGTTATTTGGATGATAAGGTTACGGTTGGTGCGGATTACATCAATGGCGCAACAACAACCCATGTCACCGCAACTGACAAGAAGAGCATCCAGCTCAACATTGCACCAGCGCTGTTGGTCACCAAGGTTGCCAGCAAAACCAGCAATGTGGTTGCAGGCGATGTCATTACTTACACCTACACCGTCAAGAACAACGGCAACACACCGATCACCGGAATTACACTGGCAGATACGCACAACGGTGTAGCAGGTGCCCTAACTCCGGCCTTCCAAAGCTTCAATGCTGGTTCAACGTCAACCAATACGGGCAACACCATTACCTTGCTGCAGCCGGGCGATGTGGCGACTTACACCGCGACATATACCGTCACCCAGACCGACATCGACACACGTCAATAAGGGCAAGCACGTTACCACATGAACGTCGGGCAACCATATCAAATGAACAAGGCGAAGGGCCGGTGGCAGCGCAAGCTGGCAACCGCGCTCTCTGTTGTTCCATTTGTGTGGTTGCTCGCCACTTCTGCGCCAGCTGCCATCACCGACACAGTGGTGGCGACGGGCCAAAGCCAAGGCCAAACTTTGACGTCAACAGCCACCGTCAATGTAACAGTCGCTCCTGCCAACCCTGGGCTGTCATTTGTCAAAACTGCCACACCGCATGATGGTGGGGATGGCAGCCTCGACGTAAATGATACGATTTCTTACAGTTTTACGCTGAAAAACACGGGCAACGTGACCCTGACGGATGTCATGGTGTCTGACCCACAGGTGACAATTGTTGGTGCCGCGATCCCGTCTTTGGCACCAGGCCAATCGGACAGCACAACCTTTAGTGCGGTTCATACGATTACAACAGCTGATCTGATTGCTGGCAGTTTCAACAACACTGCGACTGCGAAAGCCAAGGCTGCTGCCGGCACCAACCCCTCCGTCACATCTACAGCCCCAACTGACCTGACTGTTGTCTCTTCAATGACATTCAAAAAGGCGGGTGTCTTGAACATGGGGCCGGATGGTCGCGCCGATGTGGGCGATCTGATCACCTATCAGTTCACTGTCACCAACACCGGCCCTTCACCCT
>JAGWUY010000063.1 GCA_028868255.1 Alphaproteobacteria bacterium
AGAAATATTTTGGCAGCGCTGCTGCTTTCTGCCGCCTGTGCGACACCTGCTTTGGCCATTGATTTTGGCGGCAAATACAAGGTGGAAGGCACCAACATCAATGGCACCAGCTATGAAGGCGAAGCCACAATCACCATCACCTCGGAAACCACTTGCGAAATCAAATGGGTGACAGGCCCCACCACATCTGAAGGCATTTGCATGCGCAATGATGACAGCTTTGCCGCTGGTTATATGATGGGCAAAGATGTGGGCCTGATCATTTACAAGGTTTCGCCTGACGGCGTGCTCAAAGGACTGTGGACCATTGCTGGCAATGGCGGCGCAGGCACTGAGACGCTGACTCCGATGAAATAGCTATTCTTCGCGCTTCAAGACAGCGCGCAGCACATCCCTCACGCCGATGGCACCGGCAAAGGTGTTGTCATCGTTGAACAGCGCCACGGGGGCTGTTTCAGATTTGTGCATGGCCAGCATTACGGTTTTTAAACTTGTGCCGGGGGTCGCCCAGAAGACCGGGTGATCCTTGGCACCCAAGGCTTTTTCGGCATCCACACAAGGCACCCATTGGGCCTTCACACCATCACGTTCCACACTGGTGACTCTGGTGTCTCTATCGAGCTTGAAGCGTGTGGTCTTGCGGCGGTCCAGCCAAATCCACCCGCCTTTATCTTTCTCCAACTCATGCAAGCCGCGCATCACATTCCAAGCGGTGAGCACCGAGAGCGGGTTTACGTTGGCAATGAAATCCCGCACATAGGCATTGGCAGGTCGCAACACAATGTCTTCAGGCTTGCCCGATTGCACAATGCGCCCACCTTCCATGATGGTGATGGTGTTGCCAATCTTCAAAGCCTCTTCCAGATCATGGCTGACAAAGATGATGGTTTTTTTCAATGTCTTTTGCAGTTGCAGCAGTTCATCCTGCAACTTGGTGCGGATCAAAGGATCGAGCGCTGAGAAAGGCTCATCCATCAGCAAAATGGGCGCTTCGGTGGCAAAGGCACGGGCGAGGCCCACACGTTGCTGCATGCCGCCTGACAATTCATGGGCAAATTTGTCGGCCCATTGATCAAGCCCCACCAGCTTCAATTGCTTGTCGACTTTTGCTTTGCGCTCTGCATCAGGCACGCCCGCAAGCTCTAAGCCCAGCCCCACATTTTCTGCCACGGTGCGCCAAGGCAGAAGGCCAAATTGCTGAAACACCATGGCCACATTTTTCTGGCGGATGCGCCGCAAGGTGGCCTCATCGCACGACACCACATCCACCATGTCCTTGCCGTCAAACACTTCAATGGCACCACGGGTGACATGGTTGAGCCCATTGACACCGCGCAGCAACGTGGATTTGCCAGAGCCTGAAAGACCCATCAGCACGCTGATTTCGCCTTCCTGCACTTCAAGGTTTGCGCCGGCACACCCTAATACAGTTTGGGTTTTGTCCAGAATCTCTGATCGCGCGGCCCCTTTGTCATACATCGCCAATGCTTCGGGCACATTTTGACCGAAGAATATATCAACGTTTTTGAATTTGACGGCCGTGCTCATTTGGCGGCTCCTGCTGAAAGGCGTGTGACGCGGTCTAGAATAATGGCGAGGATGACAATTGATATGCCGGATTCCACGCCCAGCGGCACATTCATCTGGTTCAAGCCGCGCACTACCTGGCTGCCCAAGCCATTGGCGCCGATCAAACCAGCAATCACCACCATCGAGAGCGACAGCATGATGCACTGGGTGACACCCGCCATGATCGAGGGCAGGGCAGCTGGCAATTCTACTTTCCACAGCAATTGGCTCTTGGTGGCACCGAAACTCTGACCTGCCTCAATGAGGGCCTTGGGAATGCCTGTCAGGCCCAGATAGGTCATGCGCAGGGGAGCAGGTGCTGCAAAGATGATGGTGACCAGCATGCCCGATGGCATGCCGAGCCCAAACAAAATCAAGGCTGGAATGAGATAGACATAGGTGGGCATGGTTTGCATGAGATCGAGAATTGGGTTCAGCACGCGCCAGACGCGCGGGCTGTGTGCGGCCCAAATGCCTAAGGGCACACCAATTGCCATAGAGACAAGCGTAGAGGCGCAGACCAGCACCAGGGTTTGCACAGTTTCCTTCCACAGGCCTTGATTATACATCAGCAGAAAGCCCAGCAATGTGCCCAAGGCCAGTTTCCAGGATTTTTGCAGCGCATAGGCGATGCCCGCCAAGATGATGATCAGCAACAAAGGAGGAATGGCCAATAGGCCTGCCACCATATTGTCGAGCACGAAACCAATCAGAGAAGCAAGCCCGCGGAAAAACCAGTCAAAATTGCTGGTGAACCACGTAAAGACCGCTTTGCCCCATAAACCAATTGGAATTTTGGTTGTAAAGAACCCTGTGACTTGATCCATGCTCATCCCCTACGCTGGCTGCTTTTGTAAGGCCACTTCTGTTGGTGGCCCTGAATTAAAAAGGCGGGCTTTTTGGAAGCCCGCCTTTAACATTGTCACTAAACTGGATTAAAGGCCAAGGCCTTTTTTCACGGCAGCTTCGGCGGGACCCGAACCATCAAATGTGGTTACGCCATCAAACCAGCCCTTCATTGCTCCGGGATTGGCCTTGAGATAGGCGATAGCTGCTGCCTTGGGGTCAACGCTCTTGTCAAGAATTTGGCCCATGATTTCATTTTCCATGCCCACTTCAAATTTCAACTGCTTCACCAGCTTGCCCACATTCGGACACTCGGTGACATAGCCTTTGCGCACCGTGGTGTTCACCACAGCAGCACCCATGTTGGGGCCGAACAGCGCATCGCCGCCGGTCAGATATTTCATCTTGAAATTGGCGTTCATCGGGTGCGGCGCCCAGCCCAAGAACACAATGTCTTCCTTGTTCTGGGTGGCTTTGGCCACTTGTGACAGCATGCCGGCCTCAGAGCTTTCCACCAGTTCAAAACCGTTAAGGTTGAATTTTGGATCCTTGATCATGTCCAAGATGTGACGGTTGCCGTCATTGCCGGGCTCAATGCCATAGAATTTGCCCTTGAGACTGTCTTTGAATTTGGCGATGTCAGCAAAGTCATGCAGGCCCTTTTCATAGGTGTATTCAGGTACGGCCAATGTGTAAAAGGCCCCCGTTGGCAAATTGGCCCCCAGCGTTTCCACTGATCCGTCTTCCGTGTAGGCTTTGATATCAGCCTCCATGGAGGGCATCCAGTTGCCGAGAAACACATCGATGTCCTTGTTCTTCATCGAAGCGAAGGTGACGGGCACAGCCAGTTGCTTGATGTCGGACTTATAGCCCATGGCGTCAAGCATCGCGCCAGTCATCGCGGTGATGGCGGTCACGTCTGTCCAGCCAATGTCGGACATGCGCACAGCCTGGCAAGAGGCAGCATCACCAGCCTGAGCTGATGATGAAAGTCCAAGCAAGCTTGCACCCAGTGCCAAACCTGCTGCTAAGGTTTTTAAAGTTGAAGTCATCGTTTTCTCCCTGTGGTGACTGGTCTTGAGTAAACTGCTTATCCCCGGCATCGTCAATGGCGTGGAGCAAACTATCGTAAACTTCATCAAGGCGATTGCGGCCATTTTGCGCTGGCAAACGACACGGCACTGCCTATAAAGGGCTTCAACACACTAGAGGGCACACCATGAAACCCGTTAAATGGGGCATTATTTCCACCGCCGATATTGGCATGAAAAAGGTCACACCCGGCATGCTGAAGTCAGACCAGCTGCAAGTTGTGGCCATCGCTTCGCGCAATGTAAAGCGCGCGAAAGCCGCTGCCGCCGAACTGGGCATTCCCAAGGCCTATGGCTCCTACGAGGAGATGTTGGCAGATCCTGAGATTGAAGCGGTTTACAACCCGCTGCCCAATCACTTGCATGTGCCGCTCACTTTGATGGCGGCCAAAGCTGGCAAACATGTGCTGTGTGAAAAGCCTATTGCCATCACCGCAAAGGAAGCCAGCGCCCTGCGCAAGACGCCCAAAAACATTCTGATCGCCGAAGCCTTCATGGTGCGCCATGCCTTGCAATGGATTGATGCGCGCAAACGTGTGAAGGCGGGTGAAATTGGTGATGTGAAAGTGGTGCAGGCGCTGTTCAGCTATTTCAACCGCGACCCCAAAAACGTGCGCAACATGGCCGATATTGGCGGCGGCGGTATGCTGGATATTGGTTGCTATCCCATCACCGTTTCGCGCTTCATCTTCGGGGCTGATCCCTTGCGCGTCACCTCAACCATAGACCGCGACCCCAAATTCGGCACTGACCGTATTGCCGGTGGCCTTGCTGATTTTGGCAAGGGGCGGCATTTGTCATTCTCGATCTCAACCCAATTGGCACCCTATCAGCGTGTCCATATTCTGGGCAGCAAGGGCCGCATTGAAATTGAAATTCCGTTCAATGCCCCGCCAGATGCGCCCAACCGCATTTTTGTGCAGGGCATGGCGATGAATGAAGGCACATGGCATTCCTATCCCGTCACGGATCAATATCAGTTGCAGGCTGAAGCCTTTGGCCGCGCCATTCGCGCCAAGAAGCAACCAACATGGGGCGTTGAAGATGCCATCACAAACATGAAAATCATTGATGCCCTGTTCAAGGCTGAAAAGACGGGCAAGTGGGAGAAGGTTTGAGGCGAGGCTTGCGCCAATTGACCTCTGCTCCTTCCCTTCCTAGATTGCGGGCATGAGCATTCTTCCTCCACGCGCCATGTCTGACGACAAAGCGGCAGGTCTTGTTGGTCTTGACCAGCGCAGCCGTGAAATTTTTCGCAGGCTGGTGGATACCTATCTCGAAACGGGTGAGCCTGTAGGCTCGCGTACCATCTCCAAAGCTTTGCCTGCGGGGCTTTCTCCTGCCTCGGTGCGCAATGTGATGATGGATCTCGAAGATACGGGCCTGATTTATTCGCCTCACACCTCAGCAGGACGCATTCCCACTGAAGCGGGCTTGCGATTTTTTGTCGATGCGCTTCTCGAAGTGGGAGCCATCAGCGCCACGGAGCGGGCGCGCATCGATGCCGAGGTCAAAGCCACTAACCGCAATCGCCGTTATGAAGATGTGCTGGGGGAAGCCACCACTATGCTTTCCGGCCTTTCACAGTGCGCCAGTGTTGTGATGTCGCCCAAATACAATGCCAAGCTCAAGCACATTGAATTTGTGAGTCTTTCATCGGGGCGCGCATTGGTGATTTTGGTGAGCGAAGATGGCAATGTGGAAAACCGCATTATTGAAGTGCCGGCTGGCTTACCTGCATCGGTTTTTGTGAGGGCAACCAACTATCTCTCCGCCATGGGGCAAGGGCGCAGCATCGATGAGGTGCAGCATCTTGTTGCCACTGAGGTGGAGCGCCTGCGCAGCGAGCTTGATGAAGTCTCCGCAAGGCTGGTGCAACAAGGTGTGGCCGTGTGGTCTGGCCATGACGACATTCAATCTAAAAATCTCATCGTCAAAGGCCAAGCCAATTTGCTGGAACAGCCCGGAGCGCTGGCTGATCTGGAGCGTATTCGCAAATTGTTTGACGACATTGAAAACAAGCGCGACCTTGTGGATGTGTTGGGCCTCGCCGAAAAGGCCGAAGGGGTGCGGATTTTCATTGGCTCGGAGAATAAGCTGTTCTCGATGTCCGGCTCGTCGCTGATCGTGGCGCCCTTCAAGAATGAGGATGAAAAGATTGTAGGGGTGCTGGGCATTATTGGCCCCACGCGGCTCAATTATGCCCGCATCATTCCCATGGTGGATTATACGGCAAAAGCCGTGGGGCGCCTCCTGTCTTAAATAGGTCTCTTGATTTTTTATGCGAATGCCCCGATATGCGGGCCATAACCGACCCAAACGGATTTCCACATGAGCACTGAAGACAACAAGGCCGAAGACGGCCACACTGAAAATCTGGCCGCAGAAGCCCTGCGCGAGGCGCTGGAAGGCGCTGTTGATCCCAAAGATGTCGAGATTGCCAGCCTGAAAGACGAAGTGGCCGGTGGCAAAGACCGTTTGCTGCGCCTTGCTGCTGAAATGGAAAACCTGCGCAAGCGCACGGAGCGCGAAAAGGCCGAAGCCACACTTTATGCCGCCACCAATTTTGCCCGCGATCTGTTGAGTGTCGCTGATAATCTGGGCCGCGCCTTGCAGGCCCTGCCACATGAAGAGCGTGACCGTGCCGGTGAAGCCGAAAAGAATTTGATTGCCGGTGTGGAGCTGACGGAAAGAGATTTGCTTGCTATCTTTGCTCGTCATGGCATTCGCAAGATTGAAACCGTGGGGGCCAAGTTTGACCCCAATTATCACCAAGCCATTTTCGAAGTGCCAACCAAAGAAAAGCCGCCCGGCATTGTGATGCAAGAATTGCAATCAGGCTTTCAGGTGGGTGAGCGCTGCTTGCGCCCCGCCATGGTGGGTGTTTCCAAAGCGGAATAGGCCTTTACAGGACTTGTAATTCGTTGCAGTTTTCTGCCCCAGATTCACGCTCATGATGAATCATAAATAGGGATGGAAAAGATGGCCGACTATTCTCTGGATATTTACAAAGACAAACGCGGCGAGTTTCGTTGGCGCCGTACCGCTTCCAATGGTGAAATCGTTGGTGCCTCGTCAGAAAGTTATAAAGCCAAGAAGGATTGCGAGGCCAATGCCAATCGCGATACATCTGGCGACAAATGGGAATTCTATAAGGACAAGCGCGGTGAAAGCCGCTGGCGTTGCTTCTCGAAAGCCAATGGCAAGCAAGTGGGCCGCTCGTCCGAAGGATTCAAATCGCCATCGGGCTGTAAGAACAACGCCAAGATGAATGGCTATACTGGCTAAGATCTCTTCGATTTTCCGATGTGAAGGCTCATGCGCAAAGATCAACCTATGTGTTGGCGCATGGGCCAACACTTAGAGTGGTTGATCGATAATCTAAGCAAGGCGATTTTGCCCTTTCTTTGAAACGGCAAAACGCATTGCATGGGCCTCTCTTCTTTCTGAGCCCTTGCGCAACATCAGTTTCAACCCAGACCAATCCGCATCCACAGCGCAGACTTTCACGTCCACCAAGCCACAGGCAATGGCCGTTTCCCTAATGTGATCTTCTTTCAGGCCTTTTGATAAAGGTGAAGACAATTTGGGCCACGACACCCAGAGCATTTGCGCAGGCGGAAAATGCTTGGCCAGCGCTGTGATTTTGGGCAGGTCTTTGTTTTCGGTAATGAAGAGGTGGAGAGCATCAGCCCCTTCCGGCTTCTTTACCATCACCCAATCATTCGGGCCATCCATCAGGCTGGCATAATGAGCTGGAGCGTCCATCACGCAAAGTGACATGCCGGTTTTCCAGCCCAGCTTTTTCCAAAGCGGCGTGCCCGAATAGCCGGCTGCGTCAGCCTTGGCCGGCATCGCCCACTAGGCCTGCCGCCTTCACACCTGCAAGGGCCGCCAATTCATCATTGTCCGAAGTATCGCCCGAAACGCCAATGGCACCCAGCATTTGGCCCTCAGGCGATTTGATCAAAACGCCACCCGGCACAGGCACAATGCCGCCTTGAATAGCACTCACCGCACCTTGGAAAAAATGCGGGCGATCCTTGGCGAATTTTTCCACACCGCGTGTGCCCGTGTTGAACATCACGCAGGCGCGGGCCTTGGCCGCGGCAATATCAAAGCGCGCAAGGGAAGAGCCATCCGAAATCGCCGCCGCAATCACGGTTCCGCGCGCATCCATCACCACCACGCCCAAGGGCTTCATTTTGGCGTCTTTGCCTGCGGCAATGGTTTTTTCGATGATGGTTTGGGCGAGGTTCAGGGTGAGCATTTTCTGTTTCCAATTTCAATCTTTGTCATTCCATCCAAGCCGGAGCGCAGCGCAGGCGCGAGATGGAACCCAGATTTCTCATGGTCGATGATTTGGTTCAAGGTTTTCTCACCCGTCGCAATGTCAAATTAATCCGCCCGCCCTCTTTCAACAAGGTGCTTGTTCCGGAATAGACGCGATCAATGCCGTGGAAGCACAAGCGTGACTTGCCGCCCATCACCACCACATCGCCTGAAGCCAATTTGAGTGTTGCAGTCTTGCCGCCGCGCTCTGTTCCACCAAAGCGAAACAGCGCTGTGTCACCCAGCGAGATCGACACCACGGGAGCTGAAAAATCTTCTTCATCCTTGTCTTGGTGCAGGCCCATTTTGGCTCCGCCTTGGTAGAAGTTGACGAGGCAGGCTTCGGGCTCGCCTGCGAAACTTGAAACTTTATGCCAAACTTCGAGCAACGCTTCCGGCATCGGCGGCCATGGTTTGCCTGTTTCAGGATGGGTGGCCTGATAGCGATAGCCAGCCCGGTCAGAAACCCAGCCTAAAACCCCCAGATTGGTCATGCGCACTGAAAAAGGCCTTCCCGTGCGGGGCATGAGCGGCACGAACAAGGGAGCCTGTTTCACCGCCTCACGCAGGCCCTCAACCAGTGTTTCCTGTACTGTTCGGTCAAGAAGGCCCGGAAAATGCCGCACACCGTCATAATTCATCGCCAATTGCCTCCACAAAACCTTGATAGCTGCATTTCGCCCCCCTATATACGCCCCGAACGCCGCATCAGTGGGGGTCTTGAATTCCGCTGAGTTCGGCACATTTAAGTTGCGGGAACGGACTGCCAACAGTGCCTTATGATAGGGGCTGGGCCACACCGTTCGCCAGAGGAGAAGACATATGGGTAAAGTTATCGGGATCGACCTTGGCACCACCAATTCTTGCGTGGCCGTCATGGAAGGCAAAACGCCGAAAGTAATTGAAAATGCCGAGGGCGCGCGTACCACGCCATCAATCGTAGCCTTTAACGCTGAAGGCGAAACATTGGTGGGCCAGCCTGCCAAGCGCCAGGGTGTGACCAACCCAGAAAATACATTCTTTGCGATCAAGCGCCTCATCGGCCGCCGCATGGATGATCCGATGGTGGCCAAGGACAAGAAGCTTGTGCCTTATGCCATCGTCAAAGCCGACAATGGTGATGCTTGGGTGGACAGCCGCGGCACCAAATATGCCCCCTCACAAATTTCAGCCTTCACCCTGACCAAGATGAAGGAAACCGCTGAGCGTTATCTGGGCGAGCCCGTGACACAAGCTGTGATCACGGTTCCTGCCTATTTCAACGACTCGCAGCGTCAGGCCACCAAGGATGCTGGCCGCATTGCTGGTCTTGAAGTCTTACGCATCATCAACGAGCCAACGGCTGCGGCTTTGGCTTATGGCCTTGATAAGAAGGAAGCCGGCACCATTGCGGTTTATGACTTGGGCGGCGGCACATTCGACGTTTCGGTTCTGGAAATCGGCGATGGCGTATTCGAAGTGAAATCCACCAATGGCGATACGTTCTTGGGCGGTGAAGATTTCGACATGCGCATTGTTGACTATCTCGCCGACGAGTTCAAAAAAGAAAACGGCCTTGACCTGCGCAAGGACAAGTTGGCCTTGCAGCGTTTGCGCGAAGCCTCTGAAAAGGCCAAGATTGAGCTTTCATCTGCGCAGCAGACTGAAATCAACCTGCCCTTCATCACTGCTGATGCTTCTGGGCCTAAGCATCTCACCGTCAAGCTTTCCCGCGCCAAGCTCGAAGCTCTGGTGGATGATCTGATCCAGAAGACCATTGAGCCTTGCCGTCAGGCCCTCAAGGATGCTGGCGTGACTGCTGGCCAGATCGACGAAGTCGTTCTCGTGGGCGGCATGACCCGCATGCCCAAGGTGATTGAGCTGGTGAAGCAGTTCTTCGGCAAGGAACCCCATAAGGGTGTGAACCCTGATGAAGTGGTGGCCATTGGTGCTGCCATTCAGGGCGGCGTGCTCAAGGGCGAAGTGAAGGATGTGTTGTTGCTGGACGTGACACCCCTGTCCCTCGGCATTGAAACATTGGGTGGCGTGTTCACCCGCTTGATCGACCGCAACACCACCATCCCCACCAAGAAGTCTCAGGTGTTCTCAACCGCTGATGATAATCAGACGGCGGTGACC
This sequence comes from Alphaproteobacteria bacterium, assembly GCA_028868255.1. GTDB lineage: Bacteria > Pseudomonadota > Alphaproteobacteria > Rhizobiales > Aestuariivirgaceae > Aestuariivirga. The sequence continues at coordinate 9,957 of JAGWUY010000063.1, forward strand.
ATCCGCGTGTTCCAGGGTGAGCGTGAAATGGCCGCCGATAACAAGTCGCTCGGCCAGTTTGATCTGATGGGCATTCCATCGGCGCCGCGCGGTGTGCCGCAGATTGAAGTGACCTTTGATATTGATGCCAATGGCATTGTGAATGTGTCGGCTAAGGATAAGGCCACCAACAAGGAACAGCAGATCCGCATTCAGGCCTCAGGTGGCCTGTCTGACGCTGAAATCGAAAAGATGGTGAAGGATGCTGAAGCCAACGCCGCTGAAGATAAAAAGCGTAAAGACCAGGTGGAAGCCCGCAACCAAGCCGAAGGCTTGATCCACACCACACAGAAGACCTTGAAAGATGCGGGCGACAAAGTGCCGGCCTCTGACAAATCTGCCATTGAAGCTGCGATTGCCGATCTCAAAGCCGCGCTGGAAGCGGGTGATGCGGATGACATTCAAGCCAAGCAGACCGCTTTGATGCAGCTTTCCATGAAGATGGGTGAAGCGCTTTATAAGGCAGGCGGGGCTGATGCGGCGGCGGCTTCGAATGCGGCAGCAGGTGATGGTCATAAAAATGATGCCGATGATGAAATCTTGGATGCGGATTTCACCGAAGTTGACGACAAGAAGAAGTAAACATTTTATCAGTGCTCGGCGCTCGCCCTGCCCCCTCCCTCCTGTGGGGAGGGCCGGGGTGGGGGTCGGGCACTGGCGCAATTGAGTTAAAGCGATTAAGGGACGGAGCGACCCCCACCCTTAATCCCTCCCCACAGGGGAGAGGGAAAAAGAGACAGACAGTTTTCAACCATGGCCAAACGCGATTTTTATGAAGTTCTGGGTGTTGCCAAAGGGGCCGATGAAAAGGCGCTGAAAACCGCCTATCGCAATCTGGCAAAAAAACTGCACCCCGATGCCAATCCGAATGATAAATCCATGGACGCCAAGTTCAAGGAATTGAACGAGGCCTATGATG
>JAGWUY010000336.1 GCA_028868255.1 Alphaproteobacteria bacterium
CCTCGACAGGCTTTGCCTCTTCAACAACCACAGGCCCGGCCACAGTCGGCACATAGCGCGGAAGATAAATGCGGAAGGCCGTACCCTTGCCCACTTCACTATCGCAATAGATATAGCCGCCCGTCTGTTTGACGATGCCATATACCATCGAAAGTCCGAGTCCTGTGCCCTTGCCCACTTCTTTCGTAGTGAAAAATGGTGTCCAAATTTTATCGAGAATCTCTTGAGGTATACCCGTGCCATTGTCTTCGACTTCGCACACCACAAAATCCTCTGTTGGCAAGGGGTGCCCAACGCTCTGCGTTTTGTCTTTGGGCAGATTATAGGTGCGCACCCACAGTTTACCACCCTTAGGCATTGCATCGCGCGCATTGACCGCCAGATTGATAATGACTTGCTCGAATTGATGAATATCCACCATCACTGGCCCAAGGTCACGGCCATGAGAAATAACAAGCTCAGTCTTTTCACCCAGCACGCGGCCGAGCAAATTACCAAGATCAGACATTGCCTCAGATAAATCATGCACCTTGGGCTGGAGTGTTTGCTTGCGTGAAAAAGCCAAAAGCTGGCGCACCAGATTGGCGGCGCGATTAGCATTCTGTTTGATATTCATCACATCTGCAAACGCGGGGTCAACCGGGCGAAGCTTGGTCAGCAACAAGTCAGCAAAACCGATAATCGGTGTAAGCACATTATTGAAGTCATGCGCAATGCCAGAGGCCAATTCACCCACAGCCTGCATTTTCTGGCTTTGCGCCAATTGGTTTTCCAGTGACTTGCTTTCGGTCTTGTCTAAGGCAAACACTGAAACGCGACCGCCCATTCCTTCGAGCTGTGTCAAAGTCAAATGCGCCGCACGCGCAGCCTCGCCCACAAACTGGCAATTGGCCTGCGCGGTTGAACCAGCAGTGGCCAAGCACGTTTGCAATGCACCACTCACTTGCTCCACGCCATCTTTGATTGCCCCCTGCAAAGGGCTGCCCAACTTGATTGCAGGGGATAGAGCCAAAAATTCAGCATTTGCCGCCACCACTGCCCCTTTGAGATCAAGCTCAGCGATGCCGATGGGCACCGAAGATAGAAACTGCACAAGGCTTGCAGACGAAGAAGCCGAAGCTCCATTTGCCAATTTCATAACCATGGCGCGTGAAGGCAGTGCTTTTCCATCGCCATCAAAATCGGTGCGATTGATCACATCATAGATTTGCGGCTTGCCTTCAGCATCTTTGATCGGGAATTGCAGTCGATCAATACGGTGGCCTCCTGCCACGGCCTCAACAGCACCCAAAATGCGCGCACCCTCTTCACCAATCAATTGCGTAAGCGCAATCTTGCCGGACTGCGCTTGCACCAAGTCCAGCCCCAACCATCCAGCTAAGGTGGCATTCACATAATCTACCTTGCCATTGGCCAGTGTAGAAAAAAAGCCAACTGGGGCATGATCGAGATACGTAATGATGAATTGCAGCCGTGAAAAAGCCTGCTCCTGCTTGGCGCGGTCTTCAGTGATGTCAACCAACCGCCATAACCCCCGGCCGCGCCGCGAATTGCCGGTAAGTGGCGAGACCATAACCCGAAGCCAGCGCGCCTGATCGACAGCCGCTGACGGCGCTGATGAACCTGCGGCCACACGAACGTCTCGTGAACCAGATTTTCCATCACCTAGAATTTGCGTGAGTTGATAAATCGGTTCTGCAAACTCGCGGTAACCGGCATATAGCACATCGAACCCAACAAGCCGCGAAACGCCAGCACGCGAGGCCAATTTCAAATAGGGCGCATTGGCATAAATTGCCCTGCCCTTGTCGTCTGTCACCACTAACGGGTCAACCAGTGCATCTGTCACGCTATCAAAAAACAGCCGGTCTGGGTCACGCCCGGCAAACTTAAGCAGGCCCGCTAACCAACTAAAAATCGCCAGGAGCCCGACAAACACAAAAATGCCAGCAGCGCCCAACATGCCCGGTTGCAGCCAAGGCATTTCAGCCTCTTTCAGGCGGATGGCAGCAAAGCCCGTGGCCAACGCCAAAAGCAACGCCAATATCACCGCCAAAGCCCCAGAGCCTTGGCGCGCCTCACGCCCTGCCGACAATTGTTCTTGTTCCGCCATAGCCTTCCCCGA
>JAGWUY010000337.1 GCA_028868255.1 Alphaproteobacteria bacterium
TTTGTTGGCGGCTTGGCGATCGGCCTTGATTGCCACATCAAGCCCATTATCAGCGACGCTGATCATCACATCGCATTTGCCCAACATTGGGCCGAAACTGGCCGCGATGGTGGGGGCCGTAATAAGTTGAGGCACCAAAATAGGGCAAATGTCGAAATCAACCAGATCATGTGACTTGGCTTCCATGAATCCGGCACGCCAGGCACCTGCAACCTGCCGCACATGCAGCGAAACGCGTCTGCGCCCTTCGCCATGCGCATCGATCAATGTATTGACTTTGGTGTCCAAACCTTGTGCTTTGAGCGCATCAACCACAAGTTGGCGTTTCCACAGGGCATAAGGCTCATGCTTCCAGTTCTGGAATTTGCAACCACCACAACGATCAAAATGTTGGCAAAAGGCCAATTGCCGGTCAGGTGAAGGTTCCAGAATGGATTTCACCTTGCCATGCATCCAGTCAATGGTTTCACCAGGCAAAACTTTTGTAGCGAAGATTTGGGTATCGCCCACGCGACCCAGGCCATCGCCCTTGATGCCGAGGCGATCTATTTTTACAGCAGTCATGTTATTCCAGTTCAGTTGGATAGGTGAGAACGATGGCTGATCCGGCAAGCTGTGACATGCGCACAGTGCCAGTTACCACATTTGAAAGAGTTAGGGCTGATCCCAACAACACGTCACGCCTGCTTAAAGGCCATTTTACGCCTGATAATGTGAGGCCACGCAAATCGGTGAATGGTGCAATGCTCAGGCGCGTGCCCACCGCCAGATCATCCAGCTCCAGTTGATCAATCAGTGCATGCGCCTCTTCATCGCCAGAGGTCATCACAATATCCATACCGCGTTTGGCAAGGCCTAACAGAAAGCCGGCATGGGCCAGTGCATGATCAAATTGCCCGCCAAACCCGCCCACCAAAATCAGGCGCGTGGCCCCACGGCGCAAGGCCTCGGCGATGGCGATTTCACCATCAGTTGCATCTTTATCCACGGGAAATTCTTGGCGCGGCACTTCACCATGTTTTTTCTGCAAATGCAGGCTGGCAGAGTCAAAATCCCCCACCCACAGTTCGGGCTTCAGCGCCAAAGTGCCCGCATGTTGCATCCCGCTGTCGGCTGCAATCACGCGCGCCTGCGTGAGCTGTTGTTTCAGGCGTTTTGTGGGCTTCACTGTGCCGCCCAGCAAGATAGCGAATGTTGACATAGATCTCCTCTAGCAGATGCATCTTGCCAGCGCACCTGTTGAAGATTAAAACGATTACCGCTCTCAACGGGGTGCTTATTAAGCTGAGATTGGCATGCACGCCTAAACCCGCTGAACCTGATCTGGATTATGCCAGCGGAGGGATTGTGGGCGGGGCGTAATTCCGCGCCCCCTCTCATTCATTTCCGAATATTTTGGAGAAATGATGAAAAAGCTGCTTCTTGCAACATCGATGTTCTTGGCCCTTGGTGCTCCGGCCCACGCCAAGGAAGATTTGACAATTTATACCTATGAAAGTTTTGTGGGCGATTATGGTCCCGGAACCAAAATTAAAGCCAAGTTTGAGGAAACTTGTGACTGCACTGTGAAGTTTGTGTCTTTGGGCGATGGCGTGGCGGTGTTGAATCGCCTGAAGCTGGAAGGTAAGGCCACCAAAGCCGACGTGGTTTTGGGCCTTGATACAAACTTGACCGCTGAGGCCCATGACCTTGGCATATTCGGACCCCATGGAGTAGATGTGACTCGCGCCAAAGTGCCAGGCGGTTGGACAGACACTGAATTTCTGCCTTATGACTACGGCTACTTTGCTTTTGTTTATAATTCAAAAGTGGTGAAGAACCCGCCCAAAAGCCTAGACGATTTGGTAAATGGCGATGCCAATGAAAAGATTGCGCTCGAAGACCCGCGCTCTTCCACGCCTGGACTTGGCTTTCTCCTGTGGATGAAACGGGTTTATGGCGACAAAGCCGCGGAAAAATGGAAAATATTGAAAAAGCGTGTGCTGATCACCGCGCCAGGCTGGAACGAGGCGTATGCCCTGTTCACCAAAGGCGAAGTGCCGATTGTGTTTTCTTATGTGACCTCTCCCGCCTATCACATGATTGCAGAAAAGACCGACCAGTATCAGGCCGCGA
>JAGWUY010000338.1 GCA_028868255.1 Alphaproteobacteria bacterium
AAATTGCCGCCGGAAGCAGTGCTGGAAAAGCTGGTCCACGCCATTGAATCACCGCGCCCAAAAGCCCATTACTATGTTACAACGCCAACCTATTTGATGGGCTTTGCACGCAGGCTTTTGCCGCAAGGGCTGATGGACCGTTTTGTGAACAAGGTGTCTGACCAATGAATCTGTTGAATTATCTTGGCCCCTTGATGATGGGCGCTGTTTTTCTGGTGCTCTGCCTTGGCCTGTTCAACATGATGCGCGGCGGCAATTCCAACCGCTCGCAAAATCTCATGCGCTGGCGCGTGGGCCTGCAGTTTGTAGCGATCGTCTTTTTGATCGTCGGCCTCTGGTGGTCGCGTCACTAACCCTTCCGATTGACGATCAGCACGGCGGCGGCACACACCGCCATACCCAGAATCTGAATGAGATTCAGGGTCTCACCAAACAGCGCAAAGGTCATCAGCGCGGCCACGGCAGGAACCAAGAAGATCAAGCTCGAGACTTTTGAAACAGCGCCGTCACGGATCAACATCATCATCAGTGTTATCGAAATGATGGACAACACAATCACCGCCCAACCTAGCGCAAACCAAGCTTGCGCTGAATTGTCAAAAAAGAAGTCTTCCACAAAATAGGCAGCAATCAGCACCACGAGGCTGCCCCCTACATATTGCCAAGTGCCTCCAGTGGCCAAACCCACACCAGTGGCAAAGCGCTTTTGATACACGGTGCCAAAAGAAATCGACAGCGCTCCAGCCAGCGCCAGCGCCACAGTGAGCGGAGTAATGCCCTCAATGCCTGAAAAATGCAGCTTGGGTGAAATCACCAACGCAATTCCAAGAAGGCCGACCAGCAAACCCAGCCAATGGCGGCCATGAATACGCTCACCCACAATGAACGCGGCTAGAAATGCCGTGAGTAAGGGTTGAAGCCCCACTATCAAAGCTGAAACGCCAGCTGGCAAGCCATGGGCCACCGCCCAGTAAATGGGAGCCAGATAGCCCCCATGCATGAAAGCCCCCGCCACCGCCGCATGAAAGGCATGCGTGACATCCGGCCAAGCTGCTCGTTGGTAAAGCGCCACCCCCAACATGAACAGGCAGGCGATGGGAAACCGCAATCCTAAAAACCAGACGGGTGCCACATGGCCTGCTGAAAGCTTGGCCACCACAAAGCCTGTTGCCCAGAGCACCACAAAAAGCCAAGGCGCTGTTGCGACCAGAATGGAATTGGCGGTTTTGGAAGCCATAGGCGGTTTCACTTTTTCTGGTAACACAGTCGGTATGACTGATACATTGGTCAATCTCATTGCATTGTTTCGAGAGGCTGTGAAGCGCCATCTCGGCCGCAAAGCGATTTGATGATTCAGAAGGACATCAAAATCGCACATGATATTCAGACTCGATTGCCTCGTTTGCCTTTGACGCGAAACTTGACTTGAGCGCTTTCCTTGCCTAGAAGCCGCTCAACCAAAGGGCAAAAAGCCCTGTGGTGTTTATGCGCAGCCCCCGGCAACCCACAAGGTTTTCACAAACCAGTTGCAAAAGTGCTTTTCCTTCAATGGGTTAGGAAAGCCGCCAAAGGGCGCGGGAAAGAATGGAAAGAACATGTACGCAGTCATCAAGACCGGCGGCAAGCAATATCGCGTTGCCGCCAATGATAAAATTCTAATCGAAAAGCTCGAAGGCGCAGCCGGCGATCACATCTCCTTTACCGACGTGTTGATGGTGGGTTCAGGTGCAGATGTGGCTGTAGGCGCTCCTCTGGTGGCCGGTGCCACGGTGGTGGGCCAGATCGAAAAGCAGGCTCGTGGGCCACACCTCATCATTTTCAAGAAGCGTCGCCGCAAGCATTATCGCCGGCGCAACGGTCACCGTCAGGATTTGACCTCGGTGATCATCACTGAAATCTTGACCGGCGGCGCAAAGCCAACTGGCAAGAAGGCTGAAGTGAAAGCTGCCGCAGCACCTGCTGCTCTGGCCGCTGCAACAGGCGGCGCAGACGACATTTCGCTGATTGGCGGCATTGGCCCCAAGATTCACAAGGCGCTGACCGATCTGGGCATTACAACCTTCGCACAGGTTGCCGGCTGGACACCTGAAGATGTTGAACGCATTGAA
>JAGWUY010000064.1 GCA_028868255.1 Alphaproteobacteria bacterium
GGCCTGATGCATTGCTGCAACAGGCTTCATGCTTTTAGTTGGCCCCACCCGTAATCACGGTAACGGCCCGGCGGTTTTGCGACCAGCATTGCTCAGCATCACACAATGCTACTGGGCGTTCCTTACCATAAGCGATCGAAGAAATGCGGTTTGCAGCAACACCCTTTGAAATCAGGAACCCACGGGCTGCCGTGGCGCGACGGGCAGAAAGTGAAATATTATATTCGCGCGTGCCGCGCTCGTCAGCGTGGCCTTCAACTTGCACAGTTACGCCAGAATACCGCTTCAGCCATTCAGCTTGTTTGGTCAGCGTGTCTTGCGCTTCTGCCGAAAGCGATGTTTGGTCATTGAGGAAGAACACGCGGTCGCCCACATTGGTTTTGAAATCACCCTTGGAGCCGGGGATGGCAGTGCCAACGCCAGTGCCATCCCCAGCGCCGTTGCCGTTGATCCCAGGGTCAAGTGTTGGCTGATCTTTTTTGGAGCAAGCAGCCAGCGCCATAAAACAGCAACACAAAGCTGCAAACTTAAATCCCGTTTGACGCATCATCATAGTCCCACTCCTTCAACGGCCAGTTGAACCCCCATCCCGAGAGCGTCAATCTGCCTCAATTCCGCGCCACTTGCGCAAACTGTCACCTCACCCAAATGTGGAGACAGTTAGTTAATTTATTGCGAATTCAGGCCAAAAGCTATTTTTTCCAACCCGAATCCAACCTTTATGATGCCGTCATAACCGCAACAGAGCGGCGAGAATGTGGCTATTTTTACACAAATTGTGCAAACATAGTGCCCTTCACAGATTTTAGTTAAGAAGTGGTGACCACGCTGGGTCTGACGAAAATTCCGGTGTTGGCACGCGCTGCTCATTATACCCCGAAATATCAACTGAAAAGAGTTGAGGTCCGCCCGCTTCTCCTGGTTGATCCCGGAAGAACATGATCACACGGCTATTGGGCGACCATGTTGGCCCTTCATTGTGGAATCCTTCAGTCAAAATCCGCTCGCCGGACCCGTCAGGGTTCATCACACCAATCCCAAACTTGCCTTCACCTTGTTTTGTGAAGGCAATGTATTTTCCATCCGGCGACCATACGGGTGTGGAGTAACGCCCTTTGCCAAAACTGATGCGCTGTTGGTTGGAGCCGTCAGCATTCATCACATAAACTTGCTGGGTACCGCCGCGATCCGATTCAAACGTGATACGCGCGCCATCCGGAGAATAGCTCGGAGCTGTGTTAATGGCCGGCACATTAGTAATTTGGCGCATGCGCTTGGAACGCAAATCCATGGCGAAAATGTTTGAATAAATGCCGTCCTCAGATTGCAAGCTCATAATCACCTGCTGCCCATCAGGCGAAAAGCGCGGTGCAAAGCTCATATTGGGGAAGTCACCCACAATTTCCTTTTGGCCTGTATCAAGGTTGAAAAGATAAACCCGCGCGGCCTCAGCGCCAATCGACGCATAAGTAATTTCTTGGCTGTTGGGTGAAAAGCGTGGCGTCAGCAAAATATCTTTGCCATTGGTAAGCGTGCGCGCACCAAACCCATCCTGATCCATGATGGCCAGCCTTTTGATGCGTTGATTTTTGGGGCCGGATTCATCAACATATACAACACGAGTATCAAAGTAACCGTCGAAGCCGGTGATGGACTTATAGATCATGTCCGCGATTTTGTGAGCAATGCGGCGTGCAACCTTTGGACTGGCTGTAAAACTGGTACCAGCCACGAGCTGGCCGGTGTTCACATCATATAACTTGAAGGCAATGGAGGTTTTGCCACCTGCATTGCTCACTTGCCCCACAACCAGATCATTGGCTTTGACCTGCTTCCAGCTATTGAATTGTGGTTGCACATCAAAATTTGAAATCCGCTCTAAATACGATTCAGGTGGAAGTGGGTTGAAATAGCCTGAACGCGCCAAATCATTTGCAATAACTCCCGCAACAGTTGCCGCTATATCGCTTCCATCTCCAGAAATAAACGGGGCAATTGCAATGGGCAAAGGATCAATTTTGCCGCCCGTCACAGTGCCCGTAACGGCAAGGGCCTGCGTGGCAGAAATGCCGACGATCAACAGAACAAGGAATGAGCGAATTTGAAGCATCATGGCAGGAAACATTCCTCATGTACCAAATAGGAGGTTGGGGTTGAAATCAAGCGTGTTATCTTTCCATAGATCATATTGACCTTGGGGCAATTCATAATTCTGGCATTTCAATATAGCAGCCACGGCTGCGCGCGCCGTCGCATCAAAAATCGGGTCACTGTTCAGGCTTTGCACTTCCGGCTGGCCGTTGACAGAACCATCGGGATTGAGCAGGAAATGAATCCGCACAGCGATGTTGGCATCACGCGCCGCGGGCGGCACATTCATACATTGTTTGACCTTGCTGACCAATGCATCAATAATCGTTGCTGTCATGGCAGCATCATTGCCTTGATTGTCCTTGGCAGCCTGCTTGGGTGAACCTTCAACTTTTGCGGGTTTGGCTGGAGCCGTGCTTTCTCCTTGAATTTTGTTCAGCAAAGCAGCTTCAGCAGCGGCCAATTGCTCTAAGCGCTTCTTTTTATCGGCTTCGGCCTTCTTTTTGGCTTCGGCTTTTTTCATCAGGTCTTCGGCTTTCTTTTTTTCTTCAGCTTTCTTTTGCACTTCGGCCGCCTGTTGTTCTGCCAGAAGTTTCTTCATGGCCGTATCATCAACCGGCTTTGGCTCTTGTTTCGGCGGTTCCGTCTTTTTCAACAAGTCGGTGAGCGCCTTTGTGTCTGGCGTCACCTTTGGTTCAGGTGGCGTGGGAGCAGGCTTTGGCTCTGGGGGAATAGGATCCGGCGGCTTCACTGGTTCACGCGCCGCTGTTTTCACCTCATCCGCCACTTTGGGCGCAGGCGGCACATCTTTGACCACTTTGGTGGGCTTAGGCGCTGGCTTATCAGGCTTCGGCGTTGCATCCTTTGCAGTGGCCATCTGCTGGGTCTTGTCGCTGATAGTACTGATATTCACTTGAATGGATTGGATGGGTTTCACTTCAAAAGGCCTCGGTGCAGAAAAACCAACCAATGCTGCAATCAGAATTGCAGCATGCAAACCAATGGATATTGTGGCTGGTTTTTTCATGCTCACTTTGCGGGCGAGGCCTTATCTTTGGGATACGTCACAAGGCCGATCTTGGTATAGCCAGCCGCATTTAAAACACCCATGACCTCCATCACCGCTCCGTAAGGCACGGACGTATCGGCACGCACCATTAACTGCTCCTGATTGCCATTTTTGACCAAAGCCTGCAGCTTTGCCGCTAGCTCGCCGAGCGGAATTTCCGCTTCTTGAACATAAACCTTACGATCCGCCTGCACTGAAATGGTCAAAGGCTCGGTTTGTTGGTTCATGGGCTTGGCTTCGGTTTTGGGAAGCTCAATTGGCACACCCACGGTCATTAGCGGTGCCGCAACCATGAACACAATGAGCAACACCAACATCACGTCCACCAAAGGGGTGACATTGATTTCGCTGATCGCCCCATGTGATGAACGGCGCCGCGCATTACGCCGTGTATACCCGCCTGCCCTCGCTCCGCCTGCACCCATTGTTTAAACTCGCTCATCCAGCTGGCGTGAGATAATGGCCGAGAATTCATCAGCGAAATTCTCTAAGCGTGTACCAATCTTGCCAGCGTCAGCAGAATACATGTTATAAAAAATTGTCGCGGGTATGGCAGCAACAAGGCCGATCGCCGTGGCAATCAAGGCCTCGGCTATGCCGGGGGCCACCACGGCCAGATTGGTGTTTTGCGAATTGGCGATGCCCATGAACGAGGTCATAATGCCCCACACAGTGCCGAAAAGGCCGATGAAAGGTGCGGCCGAACCCGTGGTGGCCAAAAACAACAAGCGTGACTCCAAACCACCCATTTCCTTTTGAATGGCCACATCCATCACTTTTTCAATGCGCTTTTGCACGCCCGCAAAACCGGCGCGCATGGCTGAACCTTGGCTGCGCTTCCATTCTTCCATGGCGGCCACAAAAATAGAAGAAAGCCCCATTGTCTCGCGCTTCGCCATTAGGCCATACAGGTCTTCCAAGGATTGGCCGGACCAGAATGTGGCTTCAAACTTGTCATTGGCTGCGTTCATCCGGCGCACGGCGCTAAATTTCTCAAAAATAATGGCCCAAGACCAGACTGAAGCCAATCCAAGCCCAATCATCACTAGCAATACCGGCCAACTCGCCGCCAAAATCAAATGCCAAATTGAAACTTGTGCAGCCGCCGCAACTGGTGCTGTTGTAATCGGATCCATATTTCCTTGTCCCTCAAGGCTGTAAAAGCCGCCAATCCCCCCGGAAGGTGAGACGTCCTCAACAGCCAAAATCTGTCAAACTTAAGGCAATTCAAGCCATTTTCGAATCACCACTGCGCCAGAACCCTTATAGGCCAGCGTTGCCAAGGTGATGAATCAGTTATGGTTAAGAGTGTGTTAGCGCTGAAACTTCTGCGCGAATTCATGTGGAATGCGCTTGGGCTTCCCTTGCGCATCAATAATGGCCACAGTGACGCTGGCTGAAAAAATTGGTTCCTCGCCGCGCTTCACGGCTTGTGCCAGTTCAAACCGGGCACCACCCATCTCAAGCAGGCGCGTTTCCACCGTCAACTCGTCCTCAAACCGGGCTGGCCGCAAAAACTCGCAGTCCATGCGCCGCACCACAAAGGCCAATCCTTGCGCAAACATCGCATTCTGATCAATGCCCACCACCCGCAAATAATCCGAGCGCGCCCGCTCACAATATTTGAGATAATTGGCGTGATAGACATGGCCGGAAAAATCGGTGTCTTCGTAGAACACGCGCACCGCATAGGTCTTGATCATGCGGCACATCCTTCGAGGCCCGCCCAAGCGGGCGCGCACCTCAGGATGAGGATATCGTTCTTGTTGACCTCACCCTGAGGTGCATTGCACAGCAATGCCTCGAAGGGCCAACAGGCTGAGGAGCTAAACATCCTCCCCCTCCAGCGGTAAAATGCCTTGCGTGATCTCAGAACGCTGCGGCACGGCCAATCCCAAATGCCTGAAGGCATGATGCGTCAGCAAGCGCCCGCGCGGCGTGCGGTTGAGAAAACCCATTTGCAACAAATAAGGCTCAACCACATCTTCAATGGCGTCTCGACCTTCAGAGAGCGAGGCCGCAATCGTATCAATGCCCACGGGCCCGCCACCAAAATTGAGCGCGATACATTTGAGGTAGCGGTGGTCCAGCGCATCTAATCCGGCATGATCCACATCGAGCAAACCAAGCGCCCTATCCGCCGCCGCCCGGTCAACCTTGGCCACACCATCCACCGAAGCAAAATCGCGCACCCGGCGCAGCAAACGCCCGGCAATGCGCGGTGTGCCACGGCTGCGCTTGGCAATTTCCATTGCACCATCTTGCGTGATCGGCAATTGCAGAATGCGCGCACCCCGCTGCACAATATCGAGCAGCTCATCATCCGAATAAAATTCCAACCGCACCGGAATTCCAAAGCGGTCGCGCAGCGGTGTGGTGAGCAAGCCCGTGCGCGTGGTGGCACCAATCAAGGTGAACCGCGCCAGATCAATCTGCACCGAGCGCGCGGCCGGCCCCTCGCCAATGATCAGATCGAGCTTATAATCCTCCATGGCGGGATAGAGAATTTCTTCCACGGCCGGATTGAGCCGATGAATTTCATCAATGAACAACACATCGCGGTCTTCAAGATTGGTGAGCAGTGCGGCCAAATCTCCCGCCTTGGCGATGACAGGGCCAGAGGTGGCTTTAAAATTCACACCCAATTCCCGCGCCATGATGCCCGCAAGCGTGGTCTTGCCCAAGCCGGGCGGCCCCGCAAATAAAACATGATCCAGCGCTTCAGCCCGCGCCTTTGCCGCCGCAATGAACACCGAAAGATTCTGCTTGGCCTTGGCCTGCCCCACAAATTCAGCCAGCCGCTGAGGGCGGAGATGGGTGTCGAGCGCATCTTCGGGTTTAGATGATTGATCCAGAATTCGATTCACGTAACAAACCTATCGCCAAAAAAATCTAGAAATCGCCCAACACAAAGGCACAACAATTATGGAGGCAAATGGTGACGATGGCAAAAAGAAGACCTTCATGCTTATCAACACTCCAACGCCGCTAGCCATTACAAAAAATGCCACAGTTGCGATCACATAAGTCAGCACAATGAACAATATGGACGGTCTGCCGAATTTCAGGGCCGATATAACCGCTGCAACACCGGCCAAATGGTAAGACGGCCAGACGAAAAATCTTGGAAAATCCAAAACAGCTGAATGAATTGCATTATTGAAAATAAGTGTAATCAGATTGCTCAAAGCGGTGCCGGGGAATGCAACAGTACATGAGTTCCAAAACACAATAATATTGCTAACGAAGTCATCAACAAACACGCCAAGCACTGAAAAAATTAGGAGTGTCACCAGCCAACTTGATAGCTTTGGGGCGGGAATTTGAACGTTATTGTCTCGACTCCAATAACGACTCATCCCAGCGCCAACTCTTTCAGCGCCGCGCGGATCAGTTTTTCGGCCGCCAGATCATCGCCATTTTTCTTGATCGCGGCACTCACCGCCAGTGCGGCTTGAGATTGCCCATAGCCCAGATTGACCAAGGCCGAAACCGCATCGGTGGTGGCTGAACTGCGGGGCGATGACAATTCGGAAGCCACTTGGCCCAGCCCAACATCAGCCGCTGCAAAAGCAGGCGCCTTGTCTTTCAGTTCCAGCACAATGCGCTCAGCCAGCTTCTTGCCCACACCATTGGCGCGCGAAATCATCGCCTTGTCTTGCAAGGCAATGGCATTGCCCACTTCATTTGGTGATAGTGTAGAAAGAATGCCCAGCGCCACGCGCGTGCCCACACCCTGAACCGTTTGTAACAGCCGGAACCAATCGCGTTCCAGCAGCGTGGCAAAACCGACGAGACGAATATTGTCTTGGCTCACCAGCATTTCAGTGTGAACTTCGGCAAATTCACCGACAGGCGGCAGGGCGCGCAAGGTGTTGGATGAGCAAGATACGAAATAGCAAACGCCACCCACATCCACCATCACCCAATCGGCGCCGACCGAGTCAATTCTGCCTTTGAGCTTTCCTATCATCCCGTGTTGCCCCGTCATTCCCGCGAAAACGGGAATCTCTGTTTTCCTGACTTGAAACGCAGATGCCCGCCTGCGCGGGCATGACGATCAAGTTGTGATTGAGTAACCCCCAAATGTGAACAAGTCAAGAACGCGCCAAAATCTTGGCCAGCGTTTGCACACTGCGATGATGCGCATGACAAATGGCAATGGCCAGCGCATCCACCGAATCCGCCGTTTGCATCACTGCGCGCGGCAGCAAAATTTTGACCATGTGCTTCACTTGGTCCTTCTCTGCGTGGCCAGCCCCCACCACGGCTTTCTTGATCACATTGGGCGCATATTCCGACACCGGGATTTTGGCAATCGCCGGAGCCAGCATTACAGCACCCCGCGCCTGCCCCAGCTTCAAGGTGGCGCGCGCATCCTTGTTCACAAACGTCTCTTCCACTGCCGCTTCATCAGGCAACAATTCACTCAGCACACGGAGCAATTGCTGGTGGATTTGCAACAGGCGCTCCGCCAGTGGCGCATCGGCATCTGAATGCACAGCCCCATCCGCGATGTATGATAGCCGCGAACCTTCAGACTCAATCACCCCCCAGCCTGTATTGCGCAAGCCAGGATCAAGCCCGATGATCCGCACCTTGCTCATTCCGGCGGATTCAACTTGGCCGCAACATCGTCTGACATATCTGCATTGGTGAACACCACCTGCACGTCGTCATCTTCATCCAGCATATCGACCAGCTTCATCAGCGTTTCAGCTTTTTCGATTTCACCCACCGGGGCCATCACATTGGGCTTCCACACAATCTTCACACTCTCAGCTTCGCCAAATTTAGAAGCCAGCGCAGAAGAAACCTCACCGATGCTTTCAAACGCACAAGTGACGATGTGGTTGCCATCTTCCAGCACCGCATCATCAGCGCCTGCATCAATCGCCGCTTCCATCATGGCATCGGCTGAAGCTTTGGCTTGAGGGTATGTCACTTCGCCTACACGATTGAACATGAACGAAACTGAATTGCTTTCGCCCAAGTTCCCGCCAAACTTGGTGAAGTAAGACCGCACGTTGGAAGCTGTGCGGTTGCGATTGTCGGTCAGTGCTTCCACCACCAGCGCCACGCCGCCGGGGCCATAGCCTTCATAACGCACATTGTCATAATTGCCATCTTCAGCGCCTGATGCTTTTTTGATGGCGCGTTCGATATTTTCCTTCGGCAAGTTTTCGGCGCGTGCGTTTTGAATGGCAAGACGCAGCCGGGCATTCGCCGCCGGATCAGGTACGCCCGCCTTAGCCGCCACGGTAATTTCGCGGGCCAGCTTTGAGAAAATCTTTGAACGCATCTTATCCTGCTTGCCTTTGCGGAACATGATGTTTTTAAATTGTGAATGGCCTGCCATGCCGACTCCTATCCGGAAAATAGTGTGATTTGACGGCCCTTATAGCCAGACACAATCTATTCATACAAGCGCCGTACTTTAACCCCAGCTTAACCTTAACGTTTCAGATTGACGCCAATTCAGTGTGTGTGTGGAGTTTTTTGCATGAATACAAAGTTGGCATCGATTGAAACATTCTCGTTTGACGGCGAGGGTTTTGGCGCTTCCGGCGCTGCGGCATTGCGAAAGGTGAAATCATTGGCTGACTCTGCTCCCACGGGGAGGCTTTTTGCCTCCATTGCCACGCTCACTGAAATGAGCACCGCTACAACCACGGCTTTAGAAAAAGGCCAAATGGAAAAAGCCTCAACCATTGCGCGCCGATTGGCCGATGCGGGTGAATCTAAACTGCCAAACTTCCTGCGCAAAAAAGCCTAGGGCCTCTCACCAGCCAACCACATCCACTTGAGACAGGCGCCCACCCACGCGAATGGGCGCAACCATCTTGGCGAGGCCTGTACGGTCGTCTGTTTCAACGGCTACACCACACACCGTGGCTGGGCCTTCAGCTGGTTTCATCCGCTCCACTGGCAGCTTGCGCAAGAAGCGCTGCAAGGGTTCAGATTTTTCCATGCCGATGATCGAGTCATAATCGCCGCACATGCCAGCATCTGTAAGATAGGCTGTACCATGCGGCAGAATTTGATGATCGGCTGTGGGCGTATGCGTGTGCGTACCCACAACGAGTGATGCGCGGCCATCCGCAAAATGCCCCATAGCCATTTTCTCAGAACTGGCCTCCGCATGCATGTCGATCAAAATGGCATCGCAATCGCGGCCCAACTTGCATTGCTCCAATTCGCGGTTAACCGCCGGAAACGGGTCATCCAATTGCGGCTCAATCATCACCCGACCCATGGCCTGAATCACCAATACACGCTGGCCTTTAACCGTCTCAACCATCTGCACCCCGCGCCCCGGGCAACCCGAAGGCCAGTTCAAAGGCCTGAGCAAATGAGACTCCCGTTCAATAAAAACCAGCGCCTCGCGCTGATCAAACGAGTGGTTGCCCAGCGTCACCACATCGGCACCGGCCTCACGCAGCTTCAGATAAATTTCTTCGGTGATGCCAAAACCATGTGCCGCATTTTCGCCATTCACCACCACAAGGTCAGGCTTATAGCGCTCACGCAAAATAGGCAGCTGCTCATACACGGCTTCACGCCCGGATTTTCCCACCACATCGCCCAGAAAAATCATCCGCATGTGATCAACTCTTTTTCGGTCATCACATAGTTGAGGAACTGGTCATAATGGTCATGCGGAACCGCATCCACCTCCTGCACGGAATAAGCCACACCAATGGCAATGACCGCTTTATGCGCGCGCAATTTTTCCAAGGTGCGATCATAAAACCCACCGCCATAACCAAGGCGATACCCCTTGCGATCGAAGGCCAGCAGCGGGATCAACAACACATCTGGCGCCACTTCTGGCGCATCATCCGGCGGGCGCTTGATGCCCCACACACCAGATATCAATGGTTCGCCCGGAAGCCAGCGACGGAAGATCAACGGCGTACTCGGCTTCACCACAATGGGTAATGCTGTCGTCCAGCCTTCGCCAGCGA
This sequence comes from Alphaproteobacteria bacterium, assembly GCA_028868255.1. Lineage (GTDB taxonomy): Bacteria > Pseudomonadota > Alphaproteobacteria > Rhizobiales > Aestuariivirgaceae > Aestuariivirga. The sequence continues at coordinate 10,129 of JAGWUY010000064.1, forward strand.
GCTTGCCGAGCAGAGGCCGCGTGTCGATTTCGGATTGATAAGGATGAAAGCCCGAAACCACGCTGGTCCCGGCCTTTGGTGAAACAGGAAAGTGATGCGCCATCAGCGCCAGCGCGGCTTCATCCTTCAGCGCGTCGTGGGCAGGTTTGCGCATGGCGCTCGCAGTGGCGCGGGCCTGTTTTTTGTTCAGTTCCAAATCCATGCCCCTGCCATAGCGAGACGACGGACAAAAAGGAAGAGTGGCAGGCCACTTTCGAAAACCGGGCAGAACGATTTCATTCGAAGAATGAAAGTGGCGAGCCACCATAAGCCGTGGGAACTGACGATCCCTGGTCCCTACTCACGTAGGTGGGCGCCGTGTGAACCAGACCACGGTCCGGCTCAGGGACAGCTCCCTAAGAAATCGATTATAGGCCCTGGGAAAAATGGTTCCTTCACCAACCGGGCAGCATCGCCAAACCCTATGTAGGGTGCTGCGCATTGAATGTCCACCTTGCGCACAAAAAAACTTAACGTAATTGTAATTCTGTTTTGTTGGGCGTTGTCAGCAAGCCGTCATCTTGGCCGCATTAGGAAAGTGCCACGGCCAAAACATACGTGGCCCTTTCAAAATGGAGATACAAATGAACCGTTCAATT
>JAGWUY010000065.1 GCA_028868255.1 Alphaproteobacteria bacterium
CCAGATTAAATTGCTGTTGCAGCGCCGCCAACAGGTTCAACACCTGCGCTTGGATGGAAACATCGAGCGCGGACACAGGCTCATCCAGCACCAAAATTTCCGGGTTCAGCATCAGGGCGCGGGCAATGGCAATACGCTGGCGTTGACCGCCGGAGAACATATGTGGATAGCGATCATAGTGCTCAGGGCGCAGGCCTACAGCCTCCATCATTTGCCGCGCTTTTTGGGTGCGTGTCGCAGCGCTGTCATTGGTGTTGACAAGAAGTGGTTCTTCCAACGCATGGCCAATTTTCTGGCGCGGGTTCAATGACCCATAAGGATTTTGAAACACGATCTGCACACGCGGCCGCATGGCTTTCAGAGTCTCGCGCGACGCCCCAGATATTTCTGTGCCACTGATTTTGAATGAACCCGCGCTGGGCTGCTCGATCATGGTAATGACACGGGCCAAGGTGGATTTGCCACAACCCGATTCACCCACCACAGCCAGTGTCTTGCCACGCTCCAGCACAAAGCTTGCGCCATCCAGCGCTTTCAATCTGCGCGGTTCAGCAAACATGCCGCCGCCCACTTCATAATGGCGCTTCAGATCATAGGCTTCGAGAACAATACTCATTGTGCCACCGCTTTTTGATGCCGCGGGAAATGGCACATCACAGGCAGTGAAATATCGGGCGCAGTTGTGTGGCACAAATCTGTTGCAAAGCTACAGCGCGGCGCAAACAAGCAGCCTTTAGGGCGGTTAAACTGGCCTGGCACCACACCCTGGATTGAAGGCAAAGTGCGGCCCGTGGCACGTTCGGGCAAGGCAGCCAGCAGCGCAGCAGTATAGGGGTGATGCGGGGTGGCAAAAAGCTCTGCCACATTTTGCTCTTCCACCTTTTGGCCGGCATAATGCACCGATACGCGTTTGGCGGTTTCAGCAACCACGCCCATGGAATGGGTGATCAAGACCATGGCCATGCCTGTGTCTTTTTGCAGCTTGGTCAAAAGATCAAGGATTTGCGCTTGGATCGTCACATCAAGAGCTGTCGTCGGCTCATCGGCAATCAAGAGTTTTGGGTTGCAGGAAATGGCCATGGCAATCATCACGCGCTGGTTCATGCCGCCCGACATTTGATGCGGATAATTTTTTAGGCGGTCTTCAGGCGAAGGGATTCCAACAAATTTCAGCAGCTCAATCGCGCGGGACTGTGCCGCCGCTTTATCCATACCCATGTGTTTGCGCAGCGTTTCACGCAACTGAAAACCGACGGTGAAACAGGGGTTCAGGCTGGTCGCCGGTTCCTGAAAGATCATGGCAATATCTTTGCCGATGATTTTTCGCCGTGCCTTTGCATCCATGGCAAGGAGGTTTTGGCCTTCAAATTCCATTGCATCAGCCGTCACTTTTGCAGTGTGCGGCAACAGGCCCATCACCGCCAACATGGCCACAGATTTGCCGGAACCCGATTCCCCCACAATGGCGTGAACCTGGGCCTGCTCAATAATCAGCGACACACGGTCCACGGCGCGGAACCAGCCATTGCTGGTCTTAAATTCCACAGTCAGGTTTTTGATGGTGAGAAGGCTCATAACATCAACTCTTTCTCAAGCGTGGATCCAGCGCGTCGCGCAGGCCGTCGCCCATCAGGTTGATGGCCATCACGGTGATTAGGATGCACAGGCCCGGCAGAGCCATGACCCAGGGGTGAGATTGCATCAGGTCGCGCGTGTCGGCCAGCATGGCACCCCATTCAGGTGTGGGCGGCTGTGCGCCAAGGCCCAGAAAACCCAGACCCGAAGCCTCCAAAATCGCATCGGAAATGCCAAGTGCCGCCTGCACAATCAGCGGTGCTGTGCAGTTTGGTAAAACCGTGACCAGCATCAAACGCAATTTGCCAACACCTGAAACCTTGGCCGCCGTCACATAGTCTTTCGACAGTTCAGCAATTGCTGAGGCACGCAGAAGGCGCACATAACGCGGCAGATAAACGATAGTAATTGCAATCACGGTGTTCAACAAGCTGGGGCCAGTGATGGCAATGATGAGGATTTCCAATACCAATGACGGAATCGCCATGATCAAGTCCATGATGCGGATGATCACCACATCAATGATGCCACCATAAAAGGCGCTGGCGAGGCCCAAGATCACACCCAATACCATCGAGACCAACATCACGGACAGCCCAATGAAAAGTGAAATGCGTGCGCCATACATGAGGCGTGAGAGCATGTCGCGGCCAACGGCATCCGTGCCCAACCAATATTTCGGGTCAGACCCCTGCACCCAGAAGGGCGGCAATTTGGTGGCTCCTTTAAATTGTTCGAGAGGATTATAGGGTGCCAGCACAGGTGCAAAAATGGCGATCAACACAATGGCCACCACCACATACATGCCAATCACTGCGCCGCGATTTTCGCTGAAGCTGTTCCAGAATGCGCGTAAACTGCTAGGAGGTGACGCTGTAGTTGTGGCGATGACTTCACTTGCCATAACGAATCCTCGGGTTGATGGCCGCATAAGTGAGGTCCACCAGAACATTGACAATGATGACAATGGTGGCAATGAGCAAAATGCCACCTTGCAATGCCGGGTAATCTCGTCGCGCAATCGATTGCGTGAGCCAGTGACCTACACCGGGCCAAGAGAAAATATTTTCAGTGAGCACGGCACCCGCCAGCAATGTGCCCACTTGCAAGCCAATTGAAACCACGACGGGGATCAACGCGTTGCGCAGGGCGTGCAGCCCCACCACGCGCCACGCAGAAAGCCCCTTGGCGCGGGCGGTGCGCACATAGTCCTCTTCCAACACTTCAAGCATGGATGATCTGGTCATGCGCGCAATCACCGCCATGGGCACGGTGCCCAGCACGATGGAAGGTAAAATCAAATGGCGCAAAACATCGGCCAAAGCCCCGGGCTTACCCGACAACAGTGAGTCAATGATCGCGAAGCCTGTCACCTGCGGGTAGTAAAACTTGATCAAGTCCACCCGGCCAGACACAGGTGTAAGGTGCAAGGTGTTGGACATGAACAACACCAACAACAGGCCCCACCAGAAAATCGGCATGGAATAACCTGTGAGCGCGATACCCATCAAGGTCTGGTCAAAAATGCCGCCGCGCCGCGCTGCTGCGAATACGCCTGCGGGCACACCCACGAAAACGGCAATCAACATGGCGAAAAAAGTGAGTTCAATAGTGGCGGGAAAGAGCGTTAAAAACTCATGCAGCACAGGTGATTTAGAAATGATCGACGTGCCGAAATCACCGTGCAAAATTCCCCAGACATAATCGAGAAACTGCTTCCACACAGGCTGATCAAGCCCCATTTCGTGGCGCAACATTTCCAAACGTTCTGGCGATATGCCACGCTCGCCGCGCCGCACTTCAATGGGGTCTCCAGGCACCATGCGGATCATCACAAAAGTAATGAACATCAGCGCCACGAATGTGGGCACTGTGAGGGCAAGGCGCTTTAACAGGAACTTGAACATCGCAAAAAGGGGCGGATTTCTCCGCCCCCCTTAATCTTATTCGGTAACGTCAACGTTGGTGAAGACGTGTGAGCCCAGTGGCGAAACTTTGTAACCGACCACCTTTTTGCTCACAGGTTCAAAGACTGTAGAGTGTGCCACGTTTAGCCATGGAACTTGATCATCCACAATGCGTTGCGCATCAACATATAGCTTGGTGCGCTCTGCTGGGTCAGTCAGGGTCACAGCCTTGTTCACATCGTCTTGGAACTTGGTATCACACCATTTCGGAATGTTGTTGGCATTTGGTTTTCCGTCCTTACAGCCGAGCAGAACGGCAAGGAAGTTATCTGGATCACCATTATCACCGGTCCAGCCCAGAAGGGCCATCTGGTGTTCACCAGCTTGCGCACGCTTGCGATACTCACCCCATTCATATGAAACGAGCTTGGCGTGGATGCCCACCTTTTCGAGATCAGCCTGCATCATTTCGGCCATGCGCTTGGCATTGGGGTTATAGGGGCGTTGCACAGGCATCCACCACAAGTCTGTATCCAAAGACGTGATCCCTGCGGCTTTCAACATTTCTGCGGCCTTGGCGGGATCATAAGGAATGTCTTTGGCATCCTTGTCATATGACCACATCGTGGGCGGAATGGGGTTCTTGGCCTTCTGGCCAGCGCCCTGATACACTTCCTTTAGGATGGCATCGCGGTCAATCGCCATGGCAATGGCCTTGCGCACTTCCACTTTATCAAACGGTGGTTTCTGTGCGTTCATCGCCATGTAGCCGATGTTCAAACCGGCCTGCTGCATCAAATTGATGTTGCCATCCTTGGACATGGCATCAAGATCAGCCGGATTTGGCGCAACCATAATTTGGCATTCACCCGCTTGCATCTTGCCATAGCGAGCTGTGGCATCTGGGGTGATGGCAAATACAAGATCATCCACTTTTTGTTTGCCGCCCCAATAGTCAGGATTGGCCTTGAAGCGGATCACTGCATCTTTCTGATATTCCACGAAGCTGAAGGGGCCTGTGCCAACTGGAATTTGGTCAAACTGTTCGGGGGTGCCCTTCTTCATCAGGAAGTCAGCATATTCAGCTGATTGAATGGTGGCGAAATCCATGGCCAAATTGGCGAGGATGGGCGCATTTGGCGCTTTGAGTTTCATCACCACGGTCAATGGATCTGGCGCTTCGATTGAGGCCAAGAGATCAGGCATGCCCATGTCATTGAAATAATCAAAAGCGCCGCCAGAAACCTTGTGGAAGGGGTGATCAGCTTTCCATTGGCGGTTGAAGGAGAACAACACGTCGTCAGCATTGAAATCGCGCGTCGGGGTAAAGCCGTTGACACCGGAATGGAACTTAACTCCCTTGCGCAAATGGAATGTGAGGGTGAGGCCATCAGCCGACACTTCATATTTTTCGGCAAGACCGGGCTCTACTTGGGTGGTGCCTGGCACGAATTGCACAAGCTGGTTGAAAACAGGGCGCGCAGCATCCAGCGATGTGCCGGTGGTGTTCATTGCGGGGGTGAAGTTTTCGGGTGAACCCTCAGAACAATAAACAAGTGATTTGGCTTGGGCCATGCCCGTCATCATTGTGCTCAGCAAGAGTGCCGCGCCCATGATTTTCAATGATTTCATGATTTAACTCCCTGAATTTTTTCCATCCAAACTGGATGATGAGAGGCAGTTAAGCACTGATCTATCATTTGGTCAAAACAGCAATTTCGGTAGTTGCGCCTGTCCCATATTGACAGTGGGCGACTCATTGTTGCAGGGGGCGTGACGAAATTTTGATCAATCACCTCAAAAAATATGTGACTTTGAGACTAGAGTGAATGCTGGTTCCGTGGAAAACTTGCTTTTTCACTTTTGAGGAAATCCCATGTCTTTTACACTTGCTGCCTGTGCGGAAATGATTTGGCGCGACAAGCCCATTGAGTGGCGTTGTGCGCGGCTTAAAGAACTTGGCTTTCAGGTTGGCTTGTGGAACTGGCCTGCGCATGATTTGGCCAAACTGGAAAAATCAGGGGCCACGTTCTCGATTATGAATGGCTATCTGGAAGGCCGCCTTGCTGATCAGGACGGCGCTGATATGTTGCTCAAGTCTGCTTATGAAACTGCTCAAGTGGGCAAGCGCCTTGGTGTGGCGCGGTTGAACCTGCACGGCACTGGCCTTGGTGATGGCGGTATTCCCATTGTGAAGCATGATGTGGTGACAGGGGCCATGTGGCTCAAAGCGCGCGACACGCTGAACCGCATTTGCGACATGGCCGAAAAAGAAGGTGTGGTTTTTACCTTGGAAAATCTGAACCTGCTGGACCACCCGGGTTGCCCATTCAATTCAACGGCAGATGTATTGGCGCTCGTGTCAGCGGTCAATCGCCCGCAGTTGCGCATCAACTTGGATCTCTATCATACGCAGATTGGCGAGGGCGATTTGGTGCGTTGGTGTGAAAAATGCTTGCCCTGGATTGGCGAAGTGCAAGTGGCGGACAATCCAGGCCGCTATGAACCCGGAACGGGCGAAATCAATTATCACGGCATCGCCAAGGCCTTGGCGAAGATGGGCTATCGCGGCCCGGTGGGATTAGAATCATTCGCAATTGGAAATGAAGGCGTGGCACTTGCCGCTTTCAAGGCGGCGTTTACGGTTTAGGATAAGAGTAACCCGGCTCGAACTAAATCAAAAAAATCGTCATTCCAGCCAAGCCGTAGCGCAGCGTAGGCGCGAGCTGGAACCCGGCTTGGCCGCATGAAAAAAGCTGGGTTCCAGATAAAATGCCGAGATTATCTTTTAGGGAAGCAGGTTGAACGCCTGCCGTACCAGCCTTGCGCTTGCCTCCATTGCCAATTAGACAGCGCTGGATTGCCCGTCTCCAAGAAGTGGAATGCTCATGTCTCAGCGCCCGTCAATGCCTGTTCCCTTGCAGGCTCCCGCCCATGGTTTGGCGGCTGATTTGGCACGTCGCTTGGACAAAACCGGAAAACCCATTCGCGTCGGCCTCATCGGCTGTGGCGAGATGGGCACCGACATCGTTACGCAGTGTCAACAGATGATCGGCATCAAAGTCGCCGCCATAGCAGACCGCCGCGAAGAAAACGCCAAACGCGCGATCGTAATTTCTGGTCAAAGTGAAGCTGATGCGTTGATGGTTGGCAACGCGGGTTCTCTTTCCGCCTGCATCAGTGCTGGGAAAACCGCAATTACACAAGATGCGCAACTCATTTGCACTGATCCGCAGATCGATGTGGTGATTGATGCCACGGGACGGCCAGCATCAGGTGCTGAAATCGCACTCACCGCCATGGAGCATGGCAAGCATATGGTGATGATGAATGTGGAAGGCGATGTATGCATCGGCGCTTACCTTAAGCGCGAGGCTGCGCGGCTGGGCGTGGTTTATACGCTGGGTGCGGGCGACGAGCCTTCAAGCTGCATGGAACTGGTCAATTTCGTGACCGCCATGGGCTATCCCATTGTGGCGGCCGGCAAGGGCAAAAACAATCCGCTCAAAACCGATGCCACGCCAGATGAATTCGCCGAAGAAGCCAAGCGCCGCAACATGAATGTGCGCATGCTGGTGGAATTCGTGGATGGTTCAAAAACCATGGTAGAAATGGCTGCCATTTCCAATGCTACAGGCTTGGTGCCGGATGTTTCCGGCATGCATGGGCCTTCGGCAACTTTAGAGCAGTTGGAGCATGTGCTATGTCCCAAGCAAGACGGCGGCATTCTTATGCGCAAGGGTGTGGTTGATTATTCGGTGGGCAAGGGTGTGGCGCCTGGGGTTTTTGTGATCGCCGAAATGTCTCACCCCCGGGTGCGTGAGCGCATGCATGATTTGAAATTGGGTGCCGGGCCATATTACCGCTTCTTCCGCCCGTATCATCTCACCTCGCTTGAAGTGCCACTGTCTTGCGCGCGCGCTGTGCTTTACGGCGTACCAGACATGCAGCCGCGCGATGTGCCAACTTCAGAAGTGTGTGCTGTAGCCAAAAAGGATTTAGCGGTTGGTGAGCGCTTGGATTCGATAGGTGAATATACTTATCGCGCCTGGATTATGACGGTAGGTGATGCCGTGGCAGCGCGTGCTGTTCCTTGCGGTCTTATCGAAAATGGCAAAGTCACCAAGCCGATCAAGAAAGGTGAATTGCTGACGCGCGACAACATCGCCGTTGATGTCACCGCCAAAATTTTCGCCCTGCGACAAAAGCAGGACGACATGTTGAAACTGGTTTAAGGTGTAAGCGTCATGCCCCGCTATGATTATACGTCCATGGGGTTTTACACATTTGATTGCCTGTCTTGGCCATTTACAGAAGTGCCGCACGGGGGTGGCACGGTGTTCGTAGACGACTTTACGCTGGCCGTTTCGGGTGCTGGTGGCACTGCGGCCATTGCGGCGGCAAAAATGGGCCTCAAGACTTTGGCTGTTGCTGGTGTTGGTGAAGATCTGATGGGCGATTGGGTGCGAAAGCGCTTGAGTGATTTTGGCGTTGACACCTGGGGTGTTCAACATAAGCCAGAATGGCGCACCTCTAGCTCCATGGTTATGACACGCAAAGATGGCTCGCGCCCTGCCCTGCATCTTTTGGGCTCGACCAAAGATTTCTTTGTTGATGATGCAATGATCCCTCGCGTGGTTGATGCGAAAGTGTTTCACATTGGTGGCGCGGGCTTGATGACCGCCATGGACAAGGGCCAGAACCGCGTGGTGCTGAATGCGGCAAAAGCGGGCGGCGCCACAACCACAGTCGATATATTCGCGGCAAGCCCCAAGGATTTGCCAGCCGTTGCCGATATTCTTCCGTATACTGATTATTTCATGCCCTCGATAGAAGAGGCCCAAGCTTTGTGCGGCCTGACCAATCTGGCCGATACGGCAAACTATTTTCTGGGTCTGGGGGCCAAGGCTTGTGTGCTCACGCTTGGGGCTGAAGGCGCTTACTATCACGATGCGAATGGCACATCTTTTAAAATGCCGGCCTTTGATGTTGACGTGAAATGCAGTTGTGGCTGTGGCGATGCTTTTAACGCGGGGTTTGCCGTGGGTTTGGTTAAAGGCTTTGATATTGAAAAGACTGTGCGCTTTGCCCAAGCCACTTCAGCACTGAATGCGACAGGATTGGGATCGCAAGCAGGAGTCACTGATTATGCCCACACGCTGAATTTCATGGAAAAAACGGCCAGCAAGGGTTAACTTGGGTTTTGAACTCCCTTGCACACGGGAAAAAACCCGGTGTAAGCAGACAAAAAGCTAGGCAGGACAGTCCTTTGCAACACCCACCTTCCGCCACACCTTTGCTGGATGGCATTAATTTCCCCTCTGACCTCAAAGCCCTGCCGCAAGAGCAATTGCCGCAATTGGCCGAGGAATTGCGGGCAGACATGATCAGCGCCGTTTCAAAAGTGGGCGGGCATTTGGGCGCGGGCCTTGGTGTGGTGGAACTGACCATTGCCTTGCACTATGTGTTCAACACGCCGGAAGACCGGCTGGTGTGGGATGTCGGGCATCAAAGCTATCCGCACAAAATGCTCACTGGGCGGCGCAAGCAATTTGACTTGCTGCGGCAGGAAAATGGGCTTTCTGGTTTCACCAAGCGGGCCGAAAGCATTTTTGATCCGTTTGGCACGGCCCATTCTTCCACATCGATTTCTGCTGGCCTAGGCATGGCAGTGGCGGCTGACCTGAAGGGCGAGAAGCGCCATGTGGTGGCGGTGATTGGTGATGGGGCGATGTCGGCGGGCATGGCGTTTGAAGCGCTCAATAATGCAGGTGCGATGGATGCCAATCTCACCGTTATTCTGAACGACAATGAGATGTCGATTGCACCACCCTCTGGCGCACTCAGTTCCTATCTCGCCAAATTAGCATCGAGTAAGTTTTATCAAGACTTCCGTGGTCTAGGCAAAAAACTTTCTTCGCGCCTTGGCCACCGGGCCGACCGCGCCATTACTCGTGCCGTTGAACATGCCCGCGGTTATGTGACTGGCGGCACGATGTTTGAAGAATTGGGCTTTTTTCATATTGGCCCCGTCGATGGGCATAATGTGCATGACCTCGTGCGCATCCTCAGCAATGTGCGCGATCACAGCACTGGCCCTGTGTTGCTGCATGTGGTGACGCAGAAAGGCAAGGGCTATCCGCCGGCTGAGAAAGCTTCCGATAAATATCACGGTGTGAACAAGTTTGATGTGATCACTGGCACGCAGAGCAAAGCTGCTTCCAATGCGCCGGCTTACACCAAGGTGTTTGCGCAAGCTCTCATCGAAGAGGCCAAGCATGATGAGCGCATTGTGGGCATCACTGCCGCCATGCCTACAGGCACTGGGCTGGATTTGTTTGGTGATATATTCCCGAAGCGCATGTTTGACGTGGGCATTGCTGAACAACATGCTGTGACATTTGCGGCAGGCTTGGCCACCGAAGGCTTCAAGCCCTTTGTTGCGATTTATTCCACTTTCTTGCAGCGCGGCTATGACCAGATCGTCCATGATGTGGCAATCCAGCGTTTGCCCGTGCGTTTCCCCATTGATCGCGCAGGCTATGTGGGGGCTGATGGCCCCACCCATTGCGGCGCGTTTGATATTGGTTTTCTGTCGTCCTTGCCCCATTTCGTGGTGATGGCGGCTTCTGATGAGGCTGAGCTCAAGCACATGGTGCGCACGGCAGCTGCTTATGATGAAGGCCCGATCTCGTTCCGCTTCCCGCGCGGTGATGGTGTGGGGGTGGATTTGCCAGAGCGGGGTTCAATCCTTGAAATCGGCAAAGGCCGCATTGTGAAAGAAGGCACCAAGATTGCCCTGCTCTCGTTCGGCACGCGCCTCGCCGATTGTGTTTTGGCGGCGCAGGATTTGGATGCGGCGGGCCTTTCCACCACGGTGGCAGATGCCCGGTTTGCCAAGCCTTTGGATGTTGATATGATCAGCCGTTTGGCGCGGGAACATATGGTTTTGGTAACAGTGGAAGAAGGGGCGGCCGTTGGCTTTGGCGCACAGGTGCTGCACAAATTGGCTGAGCTTGGGCTATTAGAAAACGGCCTTAAAATCCGCTGCCTTACCCTGAAAGATGAATTCACGGATCAAGCCAAGCCTGAGCGCATGTATGCCAAGAGCGGGTTGGACCGCGCCGGAATTGTGGCTACGGTGATGGCGATGTTGGGTGTTGAAGGCTTAAGCGTTGGGGTCAAGCCCTAGAGCGTTTTGATGTTTCACGGAAACATCAAAATCGCCCTAAGTCTCT
>JAGWUY010000066.1 GCA_028868255.1 Alphaproteobacteria bacterium
TCAGTGATGCCATAAGTGGCTTTGAAATCGAGCGTCACAGTATCCCGCGCCGCATGGAACCATTTTCCGCAGCCACGGTCACAACGCCAGCGTTCAAAATGCAAACCTTTGGGGTTGAAACGAACAAACAGATAATCGCGCTGTTGCTCGTCGGTGATGCCTTCCGGATTGGTTGTGGCGGGGCGGGCCACATGGGCCTGACCGCCATAATGGAAATCCGTCTCGTCGCCTTCAGCGCCACACACAGGGCATTTTACAATGATCATGTTTCTTGTCCTTAATGCGCCACAGCAGCGGCCACGCTTTCATCAATGAAGCGGCCTTCCTTGAAGCGGTTCATGCCAAAAGGTTCGGCAATCTTGTGCGGGCGGTCATTGGCCATCGTGTCGGCAAACACCCAGCCCGAACCCGGAATGGCCTTGAAGCCACCTGTGCCCCAACCACAATTCACAAACAGGCCGTCAACATCGGTCTTGGAAATGATAGGCGAGCGATCACCTGTCATATCCACAATGCCGCCCCATTGGCGCAACATGCGCAGGCGCGAGATGATGGGGAAAGTTTCAACCAGTGCCGTCACCGTGTGTTCAAGTGCCGTGAAAGAACCGCGCTGCGAATAATTGTTATAGGGGTCGGTGCCGCCGCCGACGACCAACTCGCCCTTGTCAGACTGGCTCATATAGCCATGCACCGTGTTGGCCATCACCACACAATCAAGCACAGGCTTGATCGGCTCAGACACCAAGGCCTGCAAGCACAGCGATTCAATCGGCATGCGCACACCCGCCATATCCATAATGGTGGACACATGACCTGCCGTCACCACACCCACTTTCTTGGTTTTGATGTCGCCCCGCGTGGTACGAATACCGGTGACTTGATTGCCGTCACGCATGATCCCGGTCACTTCACACTGCTGGATAATATCTACACCCAGCGAATCCGCAGCACGGGCATAACCCCAAGCCACGGCATCATGGCGGCCCGTGCCGCCGCGCGGCTGATAATAGGCGCCCAGAATGGGGTAACGGCAGTTGGGATCATCATTGATGATTGGAACAATTTCTTTCACTTCCGCAGGGGTGATCATGCGGCAATCAAGGCCGGCCAAGCGGTTGGCATGGGCGGTGCGTTGAAAAGCGCGGAGTTCGTGCTGCGTCTGGCACAGCATCATCACGCCGCGTGGGCTGAACATGACATTATAGTTCAGGTCACGGCTCAGATCTTCATAGAGCGAACGTGCGAGTTCATAAATCGCGATCGAAGCATCTTGTAAATAGTTGGAACGGATGATGGTGGTGTTGCGGCCCGTGTTGCCGCCGCCCAGCCAGCCTTTTTCAATAACAGCAATATTGGTCATGCCGTGGTTCTTGGCCATGTAATAAGCCGTGGCCAGCCCATGCCCGCCTGCGCCAATGATTATCGCATCATACTCGGCCTTGGGGGCAGGCGAGCGCCATGCCTTCTCCCAATCCTTATGATAATTCATGGCGTTGCGCGCCAGTGAGAAAATAGAATAGCGAGATTTCATGTGGAGTTTCCCGTAATTAGCCCGTCTTTACCAGATGCGGCTGCCTCACTCCAACCCTTTCCGACACCAACCCCCCATTCATGCGACATTGCTTCACCCTACGGGGCAGGTTAAATTTGTTACAATTTGATCCGGTTCAAATTAAGTAGGCTTAAACCTGTCACCCCGTCGAAAGTCGGGGCCCAGACTTTCAGCAACCGCAACCGTTGACAGCCTGGTTCCCGACTTACGTCAGGATGACAATTTATTGGGTCAAATGAAGCTAATCGGAGTTTGTTCAAACCACCATGACGCGCAAGCAAAGACGCACACTCACCATCGCCGCCGCCCTTACTATTTTGGGGTTTGCAGCGTTTATGATGTTCCGTGTCTTGGGCGATACCATGGTGTTTTTCTTCACACCCAGTGAACTGGCAGAGAAAACTTTGCGGCCCGGCCAGCTTATCCGCTTGGGGGGAATGGTGGAAACTGGAAGCTGGAATAAGGGTGATGGCATTCATCAAGAATTTGTGCTCACCGACACCATAAAGACCATGAAGGTGCGCTATACGGGCGCAGTGCCAGACCTGTTCCGCGAAGGGCAGGGTGCTGTGGCCGAGGGTGTTGTGCAGCCGGATGGTACATTCTTGGCCGACTCGGTGTTGGCAAAGCATGATGAAAAATATATGCCGAAAGAGTTGGCCTCTAGCCTGAAAGCCAAAGGTGTGAAGCTGGGCAAGGGCGCTGGACAATAATACCTTAGGCTTGCCGGAAATCCGCCACAGTTCAAGCACTTAAACACTGAATTGCCGCAGACATTACGTAGGTTTCATGTGTGTGTAAGTGCGGTGTAATAAGAACAAATCTATAGTTTCTTCATCAACTGAAATGGAGATCTATCATGTCGAAGACTTTTGCTTTCACCAAGAAATCTGTCTTGGGTCTCTTCACCGCTGGTTTGCTGGGAGCTACGGTATTGACCTCAACTCTTGTCACCATACCCACAGCGCCTTTGCATGCCGAGCAAGCGCAAGTCTTTGACCAGCACCAGAGCCTTGCCCCGCTGGTAGACAAGGTCATGCCATCAGTTGTCAGCATCGAAGTAAAATTTACCAATGCTGCTGCTGTGGTAGATAACAATAATGGTGACGGGGCGTTACCCGATCAAATGCCCCCCGGGCTCAAAGACTTTTTTGACCAATTCCCCCAATTCAAAAACCGTATTCCTCAAGCACCTCAGGGAGGGGGCATGGCTTTGGGCTCTGGATTTGTAATCACGTCAGATGGCTATGTCGTGACCAACAACCACGTCGTTGAACGCGCAACAGAAGTGAAAGTAGCCTTCCAGAATGGCGATAAATATGACGCAACTGTGATCGGAACTGATCCCAAGACAGATCTGGCGTTGCTCAAGATCAAGTCTGACAAAACCTTCCCGTTCGTTTCTTTCACCAAGACTGAGGCCAAAGTGGGTGATTATGTCATGGCGGTGGGCAACCCCTTCGGTCTGGGCGGCACGGTCACCGCTGGCATTGTATCAGCCCGTGGCCGTGACATTGGCTCAGGCCCATATGATGATTTTATTCAAGTCGATGCCTCGATCAACAAAGGAAACTCCGGCGGCCCAACGTTCAACATGAATGGTGAGGTTGTGGGCATCAACACCGCAATCTTTTCACCTTCGGGTGGATCGGTTGGCATTGGGTTTGCAATTCCTGCGTCAACTGCGCAGGGCGTAATCGACAGCCTAAAGACCAACCATAAAGTAACGCGTGGCTGGCTTGGCGTGCAGATTCAACCTGTAACGGCTGATTTGGCCGAAAGCATGGGTCTTGTAAAAGCCAAAGGTGCCATTATCTCTGATCTAACCCAAGGGTCGCCGGCATTGAAGGCTGGCCTGAAAACCGGCGACACAATTTTGAAAGTTGACGGCACCGAAATTTTGGACGCGCGTGATCTGGCAAAGAATATTGCTCATGTGACGCCGGGCAAGACAGTGCAATTGGCCATCATTCGTGGTGGCAAGCCAATGACGGTTGATGTGGTTTTGGCCGCAATGCCAACAGACCCCACAGCCCCAGCGGCGAAGGTAGACGTGCAGAAAACCGGTTCTCTTTCAAGTTTTGGCTTGGAAGTCACCAAAGCCGATGATGGCGCAGGCGTGAAGATCACCAAGGTTGATCCCAAGTCGTCGGCGGCAGATCAGGGCTTGAAACAAGGTGATGTGATCCTTGAGGTGGCCGGCACGGAAGTGAATGATCCAACAGCCGCCTCTCAAGCGTTAAAATCTGTGAGTGGTAAAAAAGTGCTGATGCTGGTGCGAAGTGCAGATGGCCAACGTTATGTGGCTTTGCCAACCGGCAATGGTTGATTGGTTTATGCAAATTGCGTGAACCAATTTTGAAGAAACAAGTGGCTTGCCCCTGTCCCCGCCAGTTGGCGTCACTTGTAAAAGCGCGGAGACCGGTCAACATCCCCCGGCGTTCCCCCGATGAGCTGGTCTCCGCGCACCATTTTAAGAACCCCAGCAAAGGATCAAAATCATGCACACCAGCGAATTGACAATTGCGTCTCTTCCGGGCACAGAATTGCATATGCGCATTCTCGTGATTGAAGACGACCGTGAAGCAGCCTCATGGTTGGTAAAAGGCCTCCGTGAAAGTGGCCACGTTGTTGATCTCGCCACGGACGGCCAGCAAGGCCTGAATATGGCATTGGAGGCTGTTCACGATGTATGCATCGTGGACCGCATGTTGCCGTTGATGGATGGCCTGACTGTCATCCAGAAAATCCGCTCTGCTGACCTCAAAA
The DNA here is from genome assembly GCA_028868255.1 of Alphaproteobacteria bacterium. Classification (GTDB taxonomy): domain Bacteria; phylum Pseudomonadota; class Alphaproteobacteria; order Rhizobiales; family Aestuariivirgaceae; genus Aestuariivirga. The sequence goes on from JAGWUY010000066.1 coordinate 4,322, forward strand.
TTCCGGTTCTCATCCTGTCTGCCTTGAGCGATGTTGATGAGCGTGTCAAAGGCTTGCGTGCCGGTGGTGATGATTATCTGGCAAAGCCCTATGCCTTTGCTGAATTATTGGCGCGTGTTGAAGGCTTGGGTAGCAGAAAATTGCTTGATCCCAAAGATGCCAAATTGCGGGCGATGGACCTTGAAATCGATTTGCTGAGCCGCACGGTAACACGTGGTGGCAAGCCAATTATTCTGCAACCACGCGAATTTAAATTGCTGGAATATCTCGTGCGCAATGCAGGCCATATCGTCACCCGCACCATGCTTCTGGAAAATGTGTGGGATTATCATTTCGATCCCCAAACCAACGTGATTGACGTGCACGTCTCGCGCCTGCGCGCCAAGCTGGATAAAGGCTTTGCTGAACCCTTGCTGCAAACGGTGCGTGGAGCTGGCTATATGATCCGTGCTCACTAAGACTTTTATCAACACGAAGATATTTCAAACTTCCACTTTTCGGTTGGCGGCCATTTATCTTCTGGTTTTTGCAGTGTCGGCGGGCTCGCTTCTGGGTTATGTTTACTACACCACGGTGGGCCTTTTGGAGCGGCAGACCGAAGATACCATACATGCCGAAATTATGGGCCTCGCTGACCAGTACAAACTGCTGGGCCTCGCAGGCTTATTAGACAGCATCAACCGCCGCAGCTCAGAAAGTAATGGCGAAATTTATTTACTCGTCGGGCCGGATGGCAAGCGCGTGGTGGGCAATCTTGCGACCATGCCGCCAGAAATCACCGAAGATCAAATTTGGTCGGATTTTCAGATTTCTGTCGGCAAAGAACCGAATGTTGTCCAACACACCGCGCGCGGCTTCCAGGTTCAACTTGCAAATGAGTATGAACTTTTGGTTGGCCGCGATGTTCAGGAGCTTCGTCAATTTCGGGATCTTATCCGCGAGGCATTGGCCTGGGCCGTAGGCATGTCCTTAGTTCTGGGCTTGGGCGGCGGCTATATGATGAGCCGCAATTTTTTGCGCCGTGTTGATGGTATTTCTGACGCCACCCAAACGATCATGGAGGGCAATCTTTCGGGTCGCATGCCTGTCACGGGTGCCAATGATGAGCTGGATAGATTGGCAAGGTCGCTCAATACCATGTTGTCACAAATTGAACGGCTGATGACCGGTATGAAAGAGGTAACCAGCAATGTGGCGCATGATTTGCGCACACCGCTCACGCGCATGCGCGCGCGCGTAGAGGCTGCACTGCGCCAGGAGAATAAAGCGGAGTATAAACAAGCCCTCGATCAAACGATCGAGGAGTGCGATCAATTGCTGCGCACCTTTAATGCCCTGTTGTCAATTGCGCAGGCCGAAGCTGGCCAAATGCGCCAAGGCCTCCAAGCCTTAGATTTGCATGAAATTTTGATTGATGTCGTTGAGCTTTACCAGCCTTTGGTTGAAGAAGCCGGTGGTACATTGACTCTGGGGGAATCGCCTCCCATGCGCATTCGCGGTGATCGGCAGCTGATAGCACAGGTTTTGAACAATTTGATCGACAACGCTATGAAATATGGAGAAACAACCGAAGGGCAAGGTGCCATTATTGATGTGCGGGGATCAACCTCGGACAATATGGCAGTTATAGAGGTCGCCGACCATGGCCGGGGTATCGCATCTGATGATCGTGAGCGTGTTTTGGGCCGCTTTGTGCGCCTCGATCAAAGCCGCACCAAGCCAGGCAATGGCTTGGGCCTCAGTCTGGTGGCCAGCGTGATGACACTGCACAGCGGCAGCCTGCAACTGGAAGATAACAATCCGGGCCTACGTGCGGTTCTGCGTCTTCCGCTGCTCGATTAATCCATCTAAAACAAATTGCGTGACCCAAAAAACTTTAAGCACTCTTGCCAATGGCGCGCATCACTATCGCGCTGATGAAGCCGCCGCCACCCGCTTCTGGGATGATTTGCCAGAGGTAGACCGTGATGCGTTACAACCCATGCAACCAGTTTTGATGGCCGCCGCATCGGCATCACCCCACCTCGCCAAATTGGCTGCGCGCCACAACGCCTATCTGGTGGGCAATCTTAGCCGGACGCCGCAAGAATTAATGGTGCAGCTTTGCAAAGAAACTGCGGGACTTTCTAAATCAACCTCGAAATCTGAAGTCGCCATCGGCCTGCGCTTGCTCAAACAAAAGGCGGCTCTCATCATTGGACTGGCGGATTTGGCATGCGCTTGGCCTGTGATGAAGGTGACAACTGAACTGACTCATTTTGCTGACGCTTGCCTGAATGCGGGGCTGAATTTTCTGTTGCGTGAGGCGGCTGAAAAGCAAAGGCTGGTGCTGCAAGATGCTGCCAACCCTTCTCTCAATTGTGGATACTTCGTTCTCGCCATGGGCAAACATGGCGCCTTTGAGCTGAACTATTCCAGCGATATTGATCTCATCGTTTTGTATGATCCCGAAGTGGCCCCGCTGGCGACCAATGTGGAACCATCCACGTTCTTTGTGCGCCTGACGCGTGATCTGGTGGCCCTGCTGCAAGACATTACCGATGAGGGCTATGTATTCCGTGTTGATCTGCGCTTGCGCCCTGATCCACGCGCCACACAAGTGGCCATCAGTCTGGAAGCCGCCGCCGTTTACTACGAAAATCAGGGCCAGAATTGGGAGCGAGCGGCCATGATCAAGGCGCGCGTCGCAGCGGGCGACATATGCTTGGGCGATGATTTTTTGAAACGCCTCACCCCCTATATTTGGCGCAAATATCTGGATTATGCGGCCATCGCCGATGTGCAATCACTGAAGCGCCAAATTCATGCTGTGAAAGGCCACAGCGAAATTGCGGTGCGCGGCCATAACCTGAAGTTGGGCCGGGGCGGCATTCGTGAAATTGAATTTTTTGTACAAACCCAGCAGTTGATTGCGGGGGGGCGTAACCCCAAACTGCGCGGCCGCGCCACATTGGACATGTTGCACATGCTGGCCGAAGCCAAATGGATTGAACCGCAAACCGCGCAAGACCTCGAATCTGCCTACAAGTTTTTGCGCATGCTCGAACACCGTGTGCAAATGGTGGATGACCAGCAAAGCCATATCGTGCCAAGTGAGAGCCAAGCTTTCGAGAATTATGCCCGCTTCGCAGGTTTTGAAAATGGCGATGCGTTGGCACTGAAACTCCGTGCCACGCTGGAAACCGTGCAGGCCCATTATGCTGCCCTGTTTGAAGATGCTGAGGCCTTGGCCGCAGAAGGCGGCAGCCTGGTTTTCACAGGCGGGGAAGATGACCCCGGAACCATTGAAACCTTGCAACGCATGGGCTTCGCCCTGGCCAGCGAAGTTTCGGCCACCATTCGCGGCTGGCATTTTGGCCGCTACGCCGCCACGCGCACAGCACGCGCGCGCGAGATATTAACCGAAATCATGCCCGCGCTGCTCAAGGCCCTGTCACAGCGGGGCGACCCGGATCAGGCCTTTTTGGCATTTGATCAGTTCCTCGGTGGCCTGCCATCAGGCGTGCAACTGTTTTCCATGTTGAAGGCCAACCCCAATTTGCTGGAGCTGATTGCCCAAATTCTGGGCCAGGCACCGCGTATGGCCGATCAGTTGAAACGCCAGCCCCGCACTTTGGAAGCTGTGGCCGGGGCAGATGCTTTCCGCCCTTTGGCCACGCCGCAAGAACTGGCGGCAGAATTTGCGCTGATCATTCCCGCCGATGCACGGCGCGATGAAGCCATGGATGCGGTTCGTGTGTTGGTGCGCGAACATCAATTCCGCGTTGGCTTGCGCCTGCTGTCTGAAACCATTTCCGCTGAGGAGGCGGGGCAGGGCTATTCTGCCATCGCTGATCAGGCGATAACCACCTTGCTGGCCGCCACCGTCGCGGAAATGTGCGCAAGCCATGGTGAGGTGCCGGGTGGCCAATGCGCGGTCGTTGCCATGGGTAAATTGGGCGGGCGGGAAATGACAGCGGGCTCAGACCTTGATCTGATGCTGATCTATGATCACGCCGCCAATGCCGAGCTATCAGACGGTGAAAAGCCCTTAAGTCCCAATCAATATTATGCCCGTCTCACCCAGCGTTTGATGTCGGCCCTGTCTGCCCCCACGGCTGAGGGCACCCTGTTTGAAGTTGATTTGCGGCTGCGCCCGTCAGGCAGCAAGGGCCCGGTGGCGGTCAGCTATGCCAGCTTTGAATCCTATCAGGATCAGGAGGCTTGGACGTGGGAAAAAATGGCGCTCACCCGCGCGCGCGTCGTGGCGGGTAGCCAGGCCTTAAGTGCCAGCCTTGCCCGGTCTATCGCCAAAACCTTGGTCGAACCGCGCGACACCGAAAAAACCAAAGCAGATGTGCGCGACATGCGCAAATTGATGTTGGCCGAACATGCCAAACTTGGCCTATGGGATCTAAAACGCGCTCCGGGCGGTTTGGTGGAAGTTGAATTTATTGCGCAATACTTGCAGCTCGTAGGGGGCGATGCCACTGTGCTCAGTTCCAACACCGTGCAGGCTTTGCAACAACTGGGGCAAAAATCCGTCCTCACGCCCGAGATCGCTGACACATTGATTAAAGCCTGTCATCTTTATCTCCGCCTGACCCAGATCTTGCGTCTTTGCGTTGCCGAGCAATATGATCCCGAAAAAAGCAACAAAGCCTTGAATGAGGCCGTTGCCCGCGCGGCTGAAGCCCCCACCCTCGCGGCGGCAGAGGCCCTGTTGGTTGATACCCAAGCTGAAGTGGCAGCTATTTTCACCCGCCTGATTGGACGGGGCTAAAATGGCGCGACGGAATTTTGCCCGCGTGCCGTCTGTTGGGAAAGGTCGAAAGCAAAAGGCGGTAAGTATTGGAAGTGGATTTGGTGGCAGATAACCGAGATGCGCTAAAAACCACAGATTGGCAATCAGCTTCGGATGCTGTGTTGTTGCATGCGGCAGGTGAACGCAATCAGCAGGCATTTGCCGTTCTTGTGGCCCGCTACCACACCCAAGTATACCGCGTAGCATGGCGGCTGAATGGCGGACATGTTGATACGGATGATATTGCGCAGGAAACGTTTTTAAAACTATGGAATAACCCGGCCCAACTGCGAGAGGCCGCAGCCTTGAAGGGGTGGTTGATGAGGGTGGCTTCAAATCTGGTAATGGATCGTTATAGGCAAAAGCCGATGGCAGAATTGGATGAGGCATTTGATGTGGTCGACACCACGCTGAGCGCCCCCGCCATGCTGGATCAAAACTATGTCACCAAAACCATTGATGCCGCCATTGCGGCCTTGCCAGACCGCCAGAAACTGGCATTGGCCTTGGTGCATTTTGAACACATGACCAATATTGCCGCCGCCGCTGCCATGGAGATCAGTGTTGATGCGCTGGAATCTCTTTTGGCGCGTGCCAGACGCGGCTTGAAAGACAAACTCGGATCAAACGGACGCCAGCTCTTGGCCGTCCTCGCCACGCAAGGGCAAACATGATGAACACACAAAACACGAAACGGGCATTGAGCGATCAAGAGTTGGACCAGCTGTTAGATAGCGCCTCTCATCCGATGCCAGCGCTAGATTTTGAGGCGCGTCTTTTGGCGCGGCTGAATGTTGAAGTGCAGCCGGGCAATGTGGTGGTCTTATCTGTGCGCGCAAGAAGTAAAATATGGTTGGCGAGTCTGCCATTGGCTGCCTCGTTGATTTTGGGCTTGTGGCTGGGCACCAGTGACAAGGCCTCAACATTGTTGCCATTTTCCAGCGACACTGTTTCCCAATCGATCAGTGCCCTGTTGCCGAGCGATCGAACCTCTACACTCTACAGTCTGCCTGAGGATACCCAATCATGAGCGAGCCAACCCCAGTTTCTGCGTCCACCAAGTGGCGCTACCTGCCAGAATTGCGCTCCCGCTGGTGGTCGGCCCTGCTTGTCGCCTCATTGATGGCCAATCTTTTGGTGGTAGGCGCGGTAATTGGATCGCGCATCCATGACCGCGGCGAACATGGCCGTGGCCGCTTTGCAGAAGATGGCACCCAGCTTTTGCCACGCAAGTTTTTTGGAGATTTGCCGGGTGCGCGCCGCCGCGAATTTATGGAACTCTTGCGTAATCGCAACGATCAGTTTGCCAAGAACCGGGAAGATGCCAATGCATTGACTTTGAAGTTTGCCGATGTTCTGGAGCAACCAGATTATGACGCGCTAAAGGCCAAAGCAGCTGCGGATGAAGTGGTTTCCGGCCCCGTCAGCTTTGCAGCACAAGGCGAGGCGCTGGTGCTTGATATTGTCGGAAAACTTTCACCCGATGAGCGCAAGCTTTTGGCCGCTGCAATCCGGGAGCGCGCCGCGCGCAACGGCAAGAAGCAATGACTGGCCATTTTTAGAGCATCAGACGCTTCCAAA
>JAGWUY010000339.1 GCA_028868255.1 Alphaproteobacteria bacterium
TGGCAAAGAATTGCCTGCTGATTTCAAGCCTAATGTGGGCTTGATTGATCAACGCTTGCAGCAATTTCTCAATAGCGATCCTAAGCATAAATATTGGGTGGAAAGTGCGACGGCCAAAGGCAAGGTGCAGATTAACGTTGAAGTTGAAAAAGACCTGGTGTTTCAAGCTCGCATAAATTCTGATCGTGGCCGCGTCGTGGGTGCGCCATTGTTAGTGGCTTTTATGTTGGCATCAACTTCGGCGCTGCTTTCAATTGCTGTCATTTTCTTGCGCAATCAGATCAACCCAATTTTGGATTTGACTCGTGCGGCGCAGGCTTTTGGCAAGGGCCGCGAATTGGAGGGTTTTCGCCCACTGGGGGCCACCGAAGTGCGGCTGGCAGGTGAGGCCTTCATCGATATGAAGCGGCGCATAGCCCGCCATGTGGATCAGCGCACCACGATGTTGGCCGGCGTTTCACATGATTTGCGCACCATTCTCACGCGCTTCAAACTGGGCTTGGCGGTTTTGCGAGATCAACCGAAACTGAAACCATTGCAAGATGACGTGGCAGAGATGCAACATATGCTGGAAGATTATATGGCCTTCGTGCGTGGCGATGGCGGGGAACAGGCATCATCGGTGAATGTGCCTGAAGCTGTGCAATCGGTGGTCAATAGTTTTGCGCAGGACAAAGCGAAGTTCAAACTGGTGCATATTCCGCCCATCACTTTGCCGCTAAAACCCAACGCGTTTCGGCGGCTGCTCACAAATATTCTCGCCAACGCCTTGCGCCATGGGGAGCATATTGAAATTACGGGTGCCGTGATTGGGGATCGCCTGTGGATTTATGTTGATGACAATGGCCCTGGCATTCCGGCGCATTTGCGCGAAGATGCGTTCAGGCCTTTTGTGCGGCTGGACCAAGCGCGCAATCTTGATCAGTCCGGCACGGGGCTTGGCCTTGCGATTGCGCTTGATATTGCGTTGGCGCATGGCGGGGATATTGAGTTGCAGGACAGCCCGCTGGGTGGGCTGCGGGCTGCAATCCGTATTCCGATTTAGAAAAGCTTGCCGCCATTCGGCACGGGTTTTGATGGGCCAATCAGCACCACACCATCCTCACTGTCTGGAAAGCCCAGAGTCAAAACCTCGGACATGAAAGGGCCAATCTGGCGGGGTGGAAAATTGACCACAGCGGCGACTTGGCGGCCCAACAGGTCTTCGCGGCTATAATGTTTGGTAATTTGGGCTGATGATTTTTTGATCCCGATTGTTGGGCCAAAATCGATCTTTAATTTGAAGGCGGGTTTGCGCGCTTCGGGGAAGGGTTCGGCCTCCACGATGGTGCCCACACGGATATCGACCTTTTCAAAATCGGGAAATGTGATCTGCGCCATCAACTTGCCAACTCCTTGGAGCGATCAGCTGCGGCCTTGATGGCTTTTTCAAACAGCGGCTTCATGCCGTCATCGGCCATCAACACCTGCAAGGCGGCATAGGTTGTGCCATTGGGGGAAGTGACGTTCTGGCGCAATGTTGCCGCCTCAATGCCGGATTGGCGCATTAACTCCCCAGAGCCTGCCACCGTAGCGCGGGCCAACTGCATGGCAAGGGCTGGGGGCAGGCCCACTTTCTCACCCGCATTGGCCAGGCACTCGGTCAGATAAAACACATAGGCTGGGCCAGAGCCAGAAACGGCGGTGACCAGATCAATCTGGCTTTCATGTTCCACCTGCACCACTTCGCCAGTGGAGGAAAGCAGGGCTTTCGCCAGCGCCATTTGCGCAGGCGACACATAGCTGTTGGCCGACATGGCGGTGATTCCGCGGCCAATGGCTGCAGGCGTATTTGGAATGGTGCGGATGATTGCTGCATCTGCACCAAAATGCTTGGCGAAGGTGGCGATGGTTTTGCCCGCCGCCACAGACAGGACCATGGGCTTTGAGCGCATGAGCGGAACCAGCGGCGGCATCACCTCATCCAGCACTTGCGGTTTCACTGCAACGACAATAACTTCGGTATCAGTGATAGACGCGATGGGCGGGTTGTGGCGGATTTTGTGTTGGTCCAAAAGTGCTTGCACTTCTTGAGGCGGCTT
>JAGWUY010000340.1 GCA_028868255.1 Alphaproteobacteria bacterium
CTGCCTTCGCGGATGCCATCATGGGCACCATGTACAAGAATCCCACTTGCACCTGCTGCGAGACCTATGCCGCCTATCTGGAAAAAAATGGGTTCAAGATCGGACTCATTCCAGTCAATGACATTGACTCTGTGGGTGCCAAGGAAGGTGTGCCTGCAAATCTTCGCGGCTGCCATACCATCAAGTTTGGCAACTACGTTGTTGAAGGCTTCGTGCCCGCCGATCAGGTGAAAAAAATGCTTCTCACGATGCCCAAGATCACCGGCCTGTCGATGCCGGGAATGCCGATGGACATCCCTGGCATGGGTTTTGATTCCATGCCCGGATCTGCGAAGAAAATGACCTACACCACTTATTCCTTCACCAAGGATGGTGGTGAGCCAGTCGTCTACGACACCTATCCGAAAAGCTGAGACTTAATCGCAATCGGCGCGGCGCAGGGCATTGCCTTGGCGCCGGGCCATGACGGGCTTTGAAACATGACTGAACATATGTCGGTTGATCCATCCGCTCATCCAGGCAGTTCGGCTTCCCGCCGGAGGTTGCTTTTGGCCTTGCCCGCGCTGGGCTTTGCCGGCTTGGCGGGCGTGTTTGCGCTCGGTCTCAGAAGCGATCCCAAGCTGATTCCATCCCCGCTCATCGGCCTGAAGGTGCCGAAATTCGATCTCCCGCCCGTGAAAGGCAAAACGCTTGGATTATCGAGCACCAATCTTTTGGGCGAAGTCTCACTCGTCAATGTCTTCGCCTCCTGGTGCGTGGCCTGCCGCGCCGAGCACCCGATTTTCATGCGGCTGTCGCAAGACAAGTCCGTGCCTCTCCATGGCATCAACTACAAGGATGCGCCCGATGATGCGGCCAAGTGGCTGGACACAATGGGCGATCCCTACACACGCACGGGGGCTGATCTTGATGGCCGCGTCGCAATCGACTGGGGCGTTTATGGCGTGCCCGAAACTTTTGTCGTTGGGGCTGATGGCACCATCGCCTACAAACATATCGGGGCAGTGACGGGTGAAGTCATGTCCAACACCCTCCTGCCGCTGGTGGAACGCCTGCGGAAAGGAGCAGCGGCATGAACCGGCGTCACGTCTTCACGCTAACGGCGGGCGTGGTCTTTGCGGCACACGCAAGGGCCGATGCTTCCGCGCCCTTTATGATGAACGACCCCATCAAGCCGATGCCGGAACTTCAATTCAATGACGCGGATGGCAAGTCTCTCAGCGTGGCGGATTTCAAGGGCAAGACGGTTCTGCTCAACATCTGGGCAACCTGGTGCGGGCCATGCCGCAAGGAAATGCCCACGCTTGACAGGTTGCAGGCCACACTCGGCGGGCCGGACTTCATGGTTCTGCCTGTCTCCATTGATAGACAAGGCATGGATGCGGTTAGCCTGTTTTACGCCGACACAGGCATCAAAAATCTTGGGCGCTACATCGCGCCAGCGGCAAATCACGCGCTTGATGCACTTTCGGTTTGGGGTCTGCCCGCAACGCTGCTTCTTGACAGGCAGGGCCGCGAACTTGGGCGGCGCAGCGGCTCCGCTGAATGGGATACGCCCGAAATGATTGATTTTTTCAAAACCATAATCAACCAGCAAAAGGAGACTATACCATGACCATTTTGAACTCTTCACAACCTAGCCAGAATCCCCTGGCCGGCATCATCCGTTCCGTCCTCGGCAATCGTTTCGGATTGCTTGCGGTGGGCGCGGTGGTCTTGGGCCTTGGGGCCTATTCCAGTTGGGGCTGGTTGGTGGCCGCCGGCATTGCGCCGCTGCTGCTCAGCCTCGCTCCCTGCGCCGCCATGTGCGCCGTTGGCATGTGCGCGATGGGGGGCAAGAAAAATGATCAGGCCAATAGCGCCGCATCTGGCACCCTTGCTGCCCCGGGCGCAAGGTCGCCGCTCAATCTCGCTGCACCGGGCGCCATTGAGGGCACCTACTCGGTTGTGGACAAGCCTGCCGGGGCGAAGGCCAAAGGCAAACATGATTGCTGCTGATTTTGATTTCAAAAGGAGAAAGACCATGAACAAGACAATTAAAGCTAT
>JAGWUY010000341.1 GCA_028868255.1 Alphaproteobacteria bacterium
AAAAGGGTGAAACCTCGGGTGAGACATTTCAAGTTGTCGAATTGCTTGTCGATTGCGATCAAGACGTGTTGCAAATTAAAGTGAAGCCACAAGGCAAAGGAAATGCATGCCATACCGGGCGACGCAGCTGTTTTTACCGCAGGGTTAAAGGTGGCAAGCTGGTTTTTGTTGATCAATAACCAGTTTCACGAAACTTGTTAAATTCGTCATACGCCGCGAAGGCGGGGTATCCATTCTCACTCAAGCTAAAGTAATATATGTTAGATCTCCACTTTCGCGGGAATGAAGATGAGCGGATGCTTGCACCTTAACTGCCTGCAATATAGGCCTTCATGTCAGCAGCTTCGCGCTCTATCGCTTCGATGCGGAACTTCACCACATCGCCAATAGAAATCATGCCAACCAGTTTATCACCGGCCACAACGGGCAAGTGGCGAATGCGATTCTCGGTCATCAGCGCCATCAATTCGGTTTCGCTGTCATGTTCGTTGCAGGTCTTGACACCTTTGGTCATAATTTTGGAGACTGGCACATCCAAGGCCTTTGCGCCTTCCGCGGCCAAGCAGCGCACGACATCCCGCTCTGAAACAATTCCTTCAATCTTACCGCTGGCTGAGATGATAACGATAGCGCCAATGCGCTTTAACGAGAGGGTTTGTGCAATCTCGTGCAAGTGATCGCCCGCTTTGGCGGTTATCACATCTCGGCCCTTGGATTTGAGGATATGAGAAACACTCATGGTGGCACCTCCCTGTTTTGGCAGCAGACTAACACAGTTACACTGGTAGGGAAGTAGCCTTTCTGTTCAAAGCGTAAAAAGCCACAAAACCCGTAATGAAGCCACCGAGATGGGCCTCCCACGCGATTGAACGTTCCTCCAAAAAGGCTGTGCCCGTTACATATTGGCTGGTGGCGGTGATCATCGTCAGCACTAACCACAAAATGGTAAAGGCCAGCGCTGACCTGTTTTGCAACAGTTCCACCGGGCGCAATGGACGGAAGCGTAAAAACACGCCATCAGGCATGCCGGGCCCTTTCTCTGCTACACCATACATTATGGGAATCGCTGCGGCCATGATGCCCGAAACACCTGCAGACGCTCCGATCATGGCAATATTCTGGCCCCAGTGCATGGCCAGCGCAGTAAGCGCCCCCGCAACGACCGAGGCGAACAGGATGATCAGATAGCGCTTGCTGCCCAGCCATGTGGCCACCGGTTTTGAAAATATGGCCAACCAAACGACGTTGGTGGCCAAATGCACCCAATCAGCGTGAAGAAAGCCATAGGTGATCATGCTCCAATAGGCAGAACCAGGCAGTTGCGGAAAGGGTAAAGAGCCAAATCGAGCCGGAATAAACGCAAAGGCAAATTGTACCCAGGTTTGATTGACAGGTGAAACAAACTGCAACCCCAGATGCACGGCCACCAACACACCCAAAACGCATAAAACAACGGGTGGTAGATTGATCAGCGGTTCAGCCTTTGCAGGTGGTGTTTTCTCAGTATTGTTGAATTCTTCGTGTGACGTCACGAGGCCCCTCCGGCTGGCATAGGATGTGCAACCCTAGCATCAACAGTTCGCAATTGGCACAGGAAAACCCGTGCTTATGGAGATTTGGTCGATGTCGATCACGCATAACCCTGAAATTTCGTTTTCCTCAACCCCCATGTTGCACCCCGGCAGCCGCCAACTTTTCCGCTATTGGGAGGCTTTGCGAGCCGAACGCCCCTGCCCTGATCGTAGCGAGATTGATCTTCGTCAACTCATTGAAATTATGCCAAATATTGTCATACTTGAAGCAAATAGCATGCTGCAAACGTGGCAATATCGTTTGGCTGGTACGGCGGTATGTGACCTTTTTGATGGGTCACAAACCGGAAGGAATGCTTTGGATGGCTGGGATCGATTTGAACAAGGCATGGTGGCAAAATCATTTGGCATTGCGCACGCCCGCAAGCAACCTTGCTTGGTTCAAATGAGGATTGTCTATGAATCTGCGCCTCTGGTTTCAGCCGAGCTCAT